>JBMORB010000383.1:0-7593 GCA_049320925.1 Thermodesulfobacteriota bacterium
CGTCAAACCCGGCCCGCCGGGCAATCTCGCCGTAGCTTTGCACCGTTCCGTAAGGAATGTCAAACACGGCCCGCAGCACCTTCTGCTGGCCGGGAGTTGCATGGGTCATGTCAAACCAGTGCCAGGGGATTTTCACCTTTTTGCCGTCAAAGTAGTCAACCAGTGCCCGGGCCGCCGTTTCGGCCGTTTCAGGATGGCCCCCTGCCCTGTTCTGCCTGCCGGCTTTCATGGGGGTTCCGGGCAAAAAAATACGGATGATGGCAAACGGCTCTGTCCGGTAGACCAGGCCGGATTTTCCGAAGGCGGTGTTTACAGCCATCATAATGGTTGTTTCGCCTGTTTGTCTGCTCATGCGGTAATCATTCAAACCCGTCGTCCAGGTTGCCGGCGGCGTCAAAACGCATGGGTGCCCACGCCGTGAGGCGCTCCACCCCCTCAATGCCTGCGATTTCCGGTTCAAGTGCCCTTGAGACCCAGAGCTTTTCGAGATGGGAGGTATCGAAAATGCGCACGATCCGGGCTGTCTCAAAAGACTCGCATCCGCAGGTTCGTACGCAGGCCAGCAGCGCCTCCCGGTCGGAATCAAACCAGGCGGGAATGGCCGCCTTTTCAGGTGATATGGCAGCCAGGGCGTTGGCATAAGTCTTTTGCCGGTCAATGGCGGTGACCAGCCGGGTGGTGGTAAAATCTGCCAGGCCGATCCCGTTGGCGTTGCCCGCCGATTCGGGGGTCAGATCCCGGATAAAGATACGCCTAGCGTGGGGGGCCACGCAGAAATCACCGGTGATGTCCCGGTGCCGGCCCGTGACATTGGAGTCCATGCCGATGCCGCTGATATTTTTGCCGATGCGGTCCACTACCAGAATGTCCAGGCTGTCAAAGGGAATGCGGGGCATCATGGAATACACTTTTTTGAGCAACGCCTTTTCTCTTTCAATCATCTGATCCGCCGCCACGGCCTCGACATGCGACACATTGCCGCAACCGTCCTCCAGCAGGGCAAGACCGCACAGCACGTTGCAGTGCTTCAGAATGACCCCCGCCGCCTGCTCAATTACGCCAAAGGAGTGGGCCACGACAAATCGGTGCACCGTGGCCGCGCCGTCGGCCTTTCCCAGGCCCACGGCCAGCATCTTGGCCAGGCCGCTTTCAATGGGGCCGGAAAACTTGGTGTGAGGCTTGACTCGGTTGACAGGCAGAATGTAATCCGCTGCCAGTGCGGTTCCGGATACCACGACCGGCATGCCGCAGGAAAGCCGGCCGATTTCCACGGTCTCCATGTCAGAAGCAACGGGAACGCCCATGGACGCCTCTGTGATGCCGTAACCGGCCAATACTTTCTTCTGTCCCTCGGCTGTGGCGCCTCCGTGGCTGCCCATGGCCGGCACGATAAAAGGATCAAGGCCCCCGTTTCTCAGGACATTTACACAGGCCCGCACAATGGTGTCGATGCCGGCAATGCCCCGGCTGCCCACGGCCAGGGCCACACGTGCCCCGGGTTTTATGTAGCGGTTCTTCAGCTGGCCGCTGATGGCCTGTTCTACGGCACCGCCAAGATCGGCGATCGGCGCCCGCAAAAGGGGCTGCCTGAGCAGGGCCATGAGAGGGAAAGAAAAATTTGTCCGGTTGTCCATTGAAAGGTTTTGCGTCACTGTTGTTCAAAAACGGTTTTAATCATGGCGACACATCGTTTGTTGGTTTAGCCAGATCGAAATCGTTATCGGTATCGGGATCGAAACCGAATTTGTTGTTTGTTTTAAAGGGGTCAAGGGGAATAATGAAGGCACCTTGCTCAATATTTATGTATCCGGATTATTTTTCTCCGGTAAAACACCTGACCCCCTGAATCCTTGCACCCCCGGCCTCTTTAAATAAAAAATCCCGGCCTTAAAAGCACGCTTCAAAGCCGGGATCGGGTATCGCGAAAGTCGGTTTACCGCGGGTTACACTTCCTGCACGGTGATGGCGTTCTCTTCACACACCTCGACACAGGTCTCGCAACCCAGGCATTCATCCATGTTCACGGGGTTGGCCTTGCCATCCACCATCTCGAAAACCTGAACCGGGCAATTGTCCACGCACTCTTCGCACGCCTTGCACTTGTCTTCATCCACAGTCACTTGCCACGCCATTGTAAAGCCTCCTTAATTATGATTATCGTGTGTCGGCCTTGAAGCTGCACGCCCAAAGACCTTGCCATATTCGAAATTCAAAATTCTCTATAACACTTCAAAACCCAAAGTCAAGAATTTATACACCGGTGTAAAAAAATAACCGGGTTGGTCAATCTATAGATAACTTACCGATAATAATTGATTTTGTTTTATCATCGCCCGCCGTGCCGCCGCTTTTGGCAGCCCGGGACGTGAAAAACTCAAAAAAAGCGCAAGGCCCCTTGTCGGGTATTGCAAACAAAGAAAGTTTTGCATGAGGGCCTTTTAACGTACCCGGAGAAAACAGGACGGGCGCTGGAGGGGTTTCGTTAAAATCCCCGTACACCAGTCTTTCCAGAAAGGCCCCAAGCGTTTCCTGGCCGCCCCTGAGCGTCGCCGGGCCGGTAATCATGTCCGCAGCGGGAATGCCTTCAATATCGGCCACCGGCGCCATGGCCGGGCAACGCTCCTGAATATATTCAAACACAGCGGCGCTGTCCGTGATAAAGATGCCGGGGGATCGGGTGTCCCGGGCCGCCACCATGGCCCATGACCGCAGACGCGGGGCCGTCATGCGGGCGCCGGGGTCTTCGGCCGGGCCGGCGAAGCTCCGGCCCATCACTTCGTCGGAGAGGTCATCGGCCTCCTCGTCTTCACCGCGAAGCGCTTCAAAAAGGTTTTTTTCCTTTTTTTCCAGTTCACCGACGCCGGAAACCAGTTCGGCTTCCCGCAGGTCATGGTCCAGGGCCAGGCGCAGAAAAAGCTTCGCCTCCACAAGATCATCGTCCCCTTTCCGGGGCGCTGATCCGTGCCGCAGAATGTCCCTGCGAACATAAGAGATGGTCGTTTCGTCAAAAAAAGGGGCGCGCTCTTTTTCCCATGCCTTTACAAACGATACATCCGCCCCCAGGGTGGCCATTTTCCACTGCATGGCGGCCCGGTAAAGGTCTTCCGCGGCCCGGTCCAGGCCGGGATCGGGCACACGGGTGTCAAGAAAACCGGGCCGGTTGCAGCGATTCAGTACTTCTTCTTTTACGCCTTCGACCGGCAGATAAACGCCCATGGACGGGAAACAGGCCTCCAGATGGGCGGCGGCCCGGCCGGATAAAAATGAAAAAGGAAAATAGATGGGCACCATAATGATTCTCTACAGTTTTTCATCCGTCACGGAGACGCCCAGCACGCGCAGCTTTTCACGCAGCCGGTCCGCAAGCTCCCAGTTTTTCGCCTTGCGGGCCTCGTTCCGCTGTTCCATCAGGGCCCGAACCTCCGATGAAAGAGCGGCCGGGACCTGGGCGAAATCAAACACCTGAAGCACGCCGTCGATGGCGGCAAACGATTCCAGGACCTTTTCCGCGGCCGGGCCGTCCAGGCCCGACTGGTCCAGCATCACGTTGACGGCTTTCACGCTTTTAAAAAGATTGGCCAGGGCCGCTGATACGTTCAGATCGTCATCCATGGCGTCGGTAAAGCCCTGCCGGATATCGTAGAGCAGCTGGTCCACATCCTGGGCCGGGCCGTTTTCCTTCGACCCGGATGACGGTTCCGACTTCAGGCCGGACAGGGCCCGGACACAGCCGTCCAGGCGGGCCAGGGCGGATGCCGCCGCCGCAAGGCGGTCCGCGGAAAAGGAGATGGCCTTCCGATAGTGCCCGGAAACCAGCCAGTAGCGGATCTGACGGCCCGTAAAACCCATGGCCTGGGCCTGTTCCAGTGTGGTACGGGCCGTTTTCCAGTGAACATTGTCGTCCGATTCCAGCACGGTGTCGCAGTGGACCCAGTACCGGGCCGGTTCCCGGCCGGTGGCGGCCCTGGCGATGGCGATCTCGTTTTCATGGTGAGGAAACACCAGTTCCCGGCTGCCGGTGTGAATGTCGAACCGCTCCCCCAGATACTTTCTGGAAATGGCGGCGCACTGGATATGCAGCGACGGCCGCACGTTGCCCCACCGGGTCTTGACGTACCACCCCTGTTTGAGTTCGGACATTTTGGCCCGTTTGAGCAGCGTAAAGTCCCTGGGATTTTCCTTTTCGTACTCGTCCAGGTCCACGGTGGCGCCCAGCCGGATCTTGTCGGTGTCCACGTTGGAAAGCCCGCCGTAACCTTCGGCACTGGCAATGTCAAAATAGACCGACCGCAGCTTTTCATACGCCACACCCCGGTCCACCAGCTTTTCGGTCAGGGCCACCATTTCCGGCGCTTCCTGGCTGGCCAGGGGGTAGACGTCGGCCGGTTTGACCCGCAACGCCTCCAGGTCCTTTTTAAAAAGATCAATATAAGCGCGGGTAAAGGTGGTCAGATCGGTTCCCGCCTGCTGGGCGCCTTCGATGGTCTTGTCGTCAAAGTCGGTGATATTGACGATGTGCCGGACCTCCAGTCCCCGGTAGGCCAGGTACCGGGACAGCAGATCGGCAAAAACCATGCGGCGGCACTGGCCCAGGTCCATTCGGGCATGGACCGTGGGCCCGCAGGAATAGATAGACGCTTTGCCGGGTTCCAGGGGCGCGAAGGCCTCCTTCTCCCGGGTCAGGGTGTTGAACAGGAAGATGCCACTCTTCTCGGGCTCGACAAACAGGCTGGTGGAAAGGTACCGCTCCCCGCTGTCCGGAAGGATTGCCACGATAACCCCGGAATCCATGGCCCGGGCCTCTTCGATGGCCACATGCATGGCGGCCCCGCCGCTCATGCCCACGAAAAGCCCCTCTTCTTTTGCCAGGCGCCGGGCCATTTCATAGGCGGCCTCGTCTTCGATGTTGGGCTTGGCGTCCAGCCGGTTGCGCTCGAAAATTTCAGGCCGGTAGGACTCCTTCATGTTCTTGAGCCCCTGAATCTTGTGGCCCAGAAAAGGCTCCACGCCCACGATGCGAATGGCGGGGTTGAGTTCCTTGAGCCGCCGGGAAAGGCCCATGGCCGTGCCGCTGGTGCCCAGCGTGGCCACCACCACATCGACTTTTCCCTGGGTCTGTTCCCATATCTCCCGGGCCGTGCCGGTGTAATGGGCCTTCCAGTTGGCCTCGTTGTTGAACTGGTCGGTGCAGAAGTATTTTTCCGGGTTTTCCCGGGCCAGCCGGTAGACTTCCTCAATGGCGCCGTCGGTGCCCAGGTGGCCCGGCGTCAGCAGAATCTCGGCACCCCGGGCCCGCAGGATCTTTTTGCGTTCCTCGCTGGCCCGCTCGGACATGGCCAGAAGCAGCCGGTATCCCTTGATGCTGCACACCATGGCCAGGCCGATGCCGGTGTTGCCGCTGGTGGCCTCCAGCACGATCTTGTCCCGGGTAAGGCGGCCGGACGTTTCACCGTCCTCGATCATGGCAACCGCGGCCCGGTCCTTGATCGACCCGCCGGGGTTCATGTATTCCAGCTTGGCGAGAATCTTCACCCGCGGGTTCGGACAGAGACGCCGGATCTCCACCAGAGGCGTGTTGCCGATCTTGCTTAACAGGGTATGGTCCATATCAACTTATCCAAATCGCAATCGGGATCGGTATCGGAATCGATATCGATATCGAAACCAGAACCCCCTTGTCATGTGCCACAACGTGTCTTACCGCAGGCTTTAGTGCCCGTCAACCGCATTATTCCGCGACGGGCACGCTCAGGGGCGGGCGATACCCGGGAGCCGTTGCAGCCCGGTGATCATCCGGTCCCGGACTTCGGTCTCCGGACCCTGGGCATCGATTATCACAAACCGCTCCGGTTCGCGCCGGGCAAGGTCCAGATATCCCTGGCGCACCCGTTCGTGAAAGGCCATCTTCTCATTTTCAAAGCGGCAGTCGGCCGCGTCTTTTCCGTTTCGCGCGATGCGCTGCCAGGCCCGTTTCAGCCCCACCTCCGGCGGCAGATCGAACAGAAGGGTAATGTCGGGGCGACGGCCGCCGGTAGCCACCCGGTTGAGGGTTCGCACCAGTTCCATGTTCAGGCCCCGGGCCCATCCCTGGTAAGTCTCGGTGGCATCGGCAAACCGGTCGCACACCACGGTTTTGCCGGCGGCCAGGGCCGGTTCGATCAGGCGGCGCACATGCTGGGCCCGGTCCGCCGCGTAAAGAAAAAGTTCGGTTTCCGGCGCCATGTCGGCGTTGTCCGGGTCCAGCAGCAGGCCGCGTATTTTGGCGCCGATGGCACTGCCGCCCGGCTCCCGTGTGACCACGCAGACATGACCCTTTTTCTCCAGAAAGGCGACCAGATGAGGAATCTGAGTGGTCTTGCCGGCCCCTTCGATGCCTTCAAGCGTGATAAACACTGGATATTCTCCGGTTTAGTGGCTACACAGGGTTCAAGGATTCAAGGGGTCGAGGGGCCAAGGATTTGCTATTGAAAGCTTTATCAAGGCTCTGTACCTGTTTTTGTTACTACGCAATTATTATCCCACAGTAACTGAATCATTGGTAAAAAAATATCAAAAATTTAACTCATAAACCGAAAGTTCAGGGGTTTATCAACTCTTTGTTTATGGTATGTCACTTGACCACTTGAATCCTTGGCCCCTTTCAAAACCATTAACTGCACCGCAAACGATACAATTTGTGCAATGCCACTGATCGGAAGATGGGCCTAAACACTTTCCGTGTCTTTCCCGTTTCCCATGTAGAAATAACGTTCCATGGACCGGTGGTAGGAGGTCCATTTCTGACGGGGGTCATGGCTGTCCATGAAAGCGCCGATGCCGGCCACCTTGGAGTCCACCTCGTCGATATGGTTTAACACCAGGGCCTCCAGGGTCTTGGGCGGCTCCACGGCCCCGAACTCCCGGGTGCCGTGATGGCTGGCCACCATATGCTTGACAAGGTTGGCCCGCTCCGGCGAAAAATCCTCCACCTGCGCGAGTTTTTCCTCCACCATCATGATGCCCAGCACCATGTGATTGAGCAGCCGGCCCTCGTCGGAGTAGTCTATGACCGTGTCATAGACAAATTCCCGGGTCTTGCCGATATCGTGAAGAATGGCGCCGGCGAGCAGCATGTCACGGTCCAGCCGTCCGGGGTACCGGTCGGCCACCACTAGGGCCAGCTCGGCCACGGCCACGGTATGCTCCAGAAGTCCGCCCAGGTAGGCGTGATGCATCATCTTGGCCCCCGGCGCCCGCTTGAACCGGTTTTCCACGAAATCGTCGTCGGCCCAGAACCGTTCCAGCAGCCGGCGAAGGTCCGGACTGGTCATGGCCCGGGTCAGGGCCAGCAGGCGACGGAACATGGCGTTGACGTCGCCGGTGGTGACCGGCAGAAAATCCGCTGGGTTCACCTGGGACGTTTCCACGGGGTCGATGCCGGTCAGGGTCAGCTGGGGCGTTCCCTTGTAGGTGGAAACACTTCCCGTGGCCCGGACAAACATGCCCTCGGTCACCGCGGCGTCGGCCGGTTCCACGTTGTCCCACAGCACGGCGTCGATGGTACCGGTTCTGTCGGAAAGCACCAGCCGCAGAAAGGGGTTGCCGTCTTTTTTG
>JBMORB010000384.1:0-7586 GCA_049320925.1 Thermodesulfobacteriota bacterium
GAATCATGAAGAAAGGCATCATCATCGAAATCGAAATCGGGATCGGTATCGCTATCGGTATCGACAAAACCAGACTTTGTTCTTGCGCTTAATCTTTTTCGATCCCGATCCCGATCCCGATCCCGATATTTGGAAAGCGACCTATTTTCGGATGGCCTGTCTTGCGGCCAGGGCAGCGCCTGAAAAAACTTCTTCGTGTTCTTCCAAGTCTTCGTGATCTTCGTGTTCAAACACCCTGCCGGCTCAGTCGGCCGGCCGCTTCTCAACGCGAAGGGCACGAAGTTTACGAAGATGGTGCCTGGAGGGATGGGGTTGAATATCCAATATCCAACAGGGAATATCGAATCATGAAGGAAGGCATCATCCAAATCGGTATCGGTATCGCTATCGGTATCGACAAAACCAGACTTTGTTCTTGCGCTTAATCTTTTTCGATTTCGATCCCGATCCCGATTTCGATCCCGATATTTGGAAAGCGACCTATTTTCGGATGGCCTGTCTTGCGGCCAGGGCAGCGCCTGAAAAAACTTCTTCGTGTTCTTCCAAGTCTTCGTGATCTTTGTGTTCAAACACCCTGCCGGCTCAGTCTGCCGGCCGCTTTTCAACACGAAGGGAACGAAGATGGTGTATGGAGGGACGGGGTGAATATCCAGTATCCAACAGGGAATATCGAATCATGAAGAAAGGCGTCACCATCGAAATCGGTATCGGTATCGGGATCGGTATCGCTATCGGTATCGACAAAACCAGACTTTGTTCTTGCGCTTAATCTTTTTCGATTTCGATCCCGATCCCGATAGCGATACCGATATTTGGAAAGAGGCTATTTTCGGATGGCCTGTCTTGCGGCAAGTGCCTCTTTTTTCAGGTCCTCGTCCGTGGCAAGGGAAGCGGCCCGGCCAAAGGCGGCATCGGCTTTTTTCAGGTCTTTTGCCATGATGTAGGCCTTGCCCAGGTCAAGGTAAAAGACGGCCACGGACGGCCCCTTTTCAACGGCCTGCTCCAGGGTCTTGACCGCCTTGTCGGTCAGGCCCATGGCGAGATAAGTCTTTCCCAGCCAGTGGCGGGCAAACACGTAGTCGGGCTGGAGCTCCAGGGTTTTTTCAAACCGTTCCACGGCCCGGATGTACTCTTTTTTGTGGTAGTAGGCCTGGCCCATTAAAAAGTTGGGAAAGTGGGGCGTGGCATAGATAAAACTTTCGGTGATGGGCTTCAGGGTCTCGATGGCCTTGTCCCATTCCCCTTTTTCCATGTAAAGACCGCCCAGGTTGTTGATGGCAGCCCCGAAATCAGGGTTGAGCCTGACCGCCTTCTGATAAGATTCAATGGCCAGGTCCAGCTCCTTTTTCTTGTGGTAGAAGATGCCCATGTCATAGTAGAGCAGGGGGTCTTTGGGATTGAGTTGTTTCGCCTTTTCAAATTCCCGGAAGGCCTGCGGAAATTTCTCCTCCACCAAAAAGGCCTCGCCCAGGCTGCGGGTCTTGTCGGCCTGTTCTTTTTTGGTTTTTGCCGAGGCGCAGCCGGCGGCAAGCGCCGCGATCAGAATCAAGAGCCAGAAATGTCGTCTCATGGTTTTGTCCTTTTTAATCCCAGACGGTTGGCGATTTCATGGGCGGTTTTTTCCACAAAGGTTTTCAGCTCCTGTTTTTCCAGGGGCCGCCGGTCCGCCGGCGTGGCAATGCCGGGCACCTTCACCAGCTGCGGGGCATTGACCAGCTCCGGATGGGGGGTTACGCCGTAGGCTTCCGGCAGGGCGTTTTCAAAATACATCTGCTGGAAGTTGGCAAACTTGAGCATGTGGGCCGTGGAGTCGAGCACCGCGGTTTCATGGCCGGCCACGATGTTCTGGTTCCGGGCCGCCACCAGGCCGGCCAGGCTCTCCCCGCCGTGGGTGCACACGATGTTGCCGTGACGGTTGGCGGTAAGCTGCCAGTCCATGATGTCCTGCTCGGAGACCTCCACCACGAACACCCGCCTTTCCCCGGCGGTCCGGTCGTACCGGTCGGCCAGGCGGATCACCCGTGGCATGGACACCGGGTTGCCGATCATGGCGGCCTGGGCCACGCTGGGCTTGACCGTCACCGGCGCAAACCGGCGCCGGGCCGGGTCCGGCTCTTTGTAGTACCGGAACACCGGGTCGGCGTGGTCGGACTGGACGCCGATGATTTTGGGCAGGGCGTTGATGATGCCCAGGGCATAAAACTTGAGAAACCCGCTCATCACCGCCGTGATGTTGCCCGCGTTGCCGATGGGCACCACCACGGCCAGGTTTTCGGTGTCGTAGGAAAAATCCTGGGCGATTTCGTAGGAGTAGGACTCCTGGCCCAGAATGCGCCAGGCGTTTTTGGAATTGAGCAGGGCCACGTTGTAGTTTTCGGAAAGAGCCTCCACCACCTTCATGCAGTCGTCAAACACGCCGGGAATTTCAAACACGGCGGCCCCGCTGCTCAAGGGCTGGGAAAGCTGCTGGGGCGTCACCTTGCCGTGGGGCAGCAGCACCGCCGAGGCGATCCGGGGCTTGAGGTAGGCGGCGTAGAGCGCCGCCGACGCCGATGTGTCGCCGGTGGAGGCGCACACGGCCAGCACATTGGACACCGCCCCGCTTTGCAGCATAAAGTGAATGCGGGAAAAGGCGCTGGCCATGCCCCGGTCTTTAAAGGAGGCGCTGGGGTTCTGGCCGTCGTTTTTGAAAAAGAAGCGGGCCCCCACCTTTTGCGCAAGGGCCGGGCTGGCCTCGATAACGGGAGTGCCGCCTTCGCCCAGCCATACCACCGCGTCTAAGGGCATGTCCGGGCCCACGAATTCGTGGAACCGGTAAACGCCTTTTAACGCCGGAATATTGAGGCTTTTGCGGAAATCAAAAATCTTTCGCCACAGGTCGCCGGAAACGGCCCGGTGCCGGTCAAAGCCCCGGTCTTCGATCAGGAGCACGCTGTTGCAGGAAGGGCAGGTATACAAAAGGGTGTTGATGTCGTGGACCGCGTCGCAGCCAAGGCACTTATACACCAGGTCCCCCTGGGGCCGGGGCACCAGGTACGGCTGCACGTCGCAGGGAAAATCAGATAGCTTCATAAGGACAGGACCGCCATGTTTTTCATGTAGGGACGCAGGGCGCCGGGAATTTCCACCGCGCCGCTTTCGGTTTGAAAGTTTTCCAGGATGGCGGCCAGGGTTCGGCCCACGGCCAGGCCGGATCCGTTTAACGTATGAACAAATTCCGTGCCCTTTTTGCCGGCCCGCCGAAACCGGATGCCGGCCCGCCGGGCCTGGAAGTCCTCGAAATTGCTGCACGAGGAGATTTCCCGGTACCGGTTCTGGGAGGGGAACCATACTTCGATGTCGTAGGTCTTTGCCGCGGAAAAGCCCATGTCGCCGGAACACAGGGTGATCACCCGGTAGGCCAGGCCCAGCCGCTTTAAAATGGTTTCGGCGTCGGCCAGCAGCATTTCCAGTTCGTCATAGGACCGCTCGGGCAGGGTGAATTTGACCAGTTCGACCTTGTTGAACTGGTGCTGGCGGATCAGCCCCTTGGTGTCCTTGCCGTAGGAGCCGGCCTCGGAACGGAAGCAGGGGGTCCAGGCCGTGTATTTGACGGGCAGGTCCGCCTCGTTGAGGATTTCGTCGGCAAAAATGTTGGTCACCGGCACCTCGGCCGTGGGAATCAGGTAAAAACCCCACCGTTCCAGCTTGAACAGGTCTTCCTCGAACTTGGGAAGCTGGCCCGTGCCGGTCATGGTTTTTGCGTTGACCATCAGGGGCGGCAGGCACTCGGTGTAGCCGTGCTCCGTGGTGTGAATGTCGAGCATGAAGTTGATCAGTGCCCGCTCCATCAGGGCGCCGGCCCCTTTGTAGAGCGGAAACCGGGCTCCGGCGATCTTGGCGGCCCGGGAAAAATCCAGAATGCCCAGGGCTTCGCCGATCTCGTCATGGGGCCGGGGGGTAAAGCCAAAGGCCGGTGGCGTGCCCTCGGTTTTTACCACCACGTTGGCGGTTTCGTCCGGGCCTGCCGGCACCGACGCGTGGGGCACGTTGGGAATGCGCAGGAGCAGGGCGTCGGACTTTTCCTGGTTTTCCGCAAGGGCGGTCTCCAGTTCCTTTATTTTCGATCCCACCTCGCGCATGGCAATAATGTGTTCGTCGGCGTTTTTGCCCTCTTTTTTCATCCGGGCAATGGCGTCGGAGGCCACGTTGCGTTTGTGACGCAGGGCCTCGATTTGGGTAAGGATTTCCTTGCGGGCGGTGTCAAAACCGATAAAGGCGTCGACCAGACAGGGGTCTTCATGCCGGTTGACAAGGGCCTGTTTAACGATGTCGGACTGTTCTCTTAAAACGCGGCTGTCAAGCATGGGGGATCGATCTTTTCTTTTAATTATTTCAAATGGTTTTACCAAAAACAGCCCGCCGGGTGACCCGCCGGGTGTTCATGTGTCCCCTTGGTATCATGGTCGAATGTTTTAGTCAATAATTATTAATGGTTGACATGAAGATTCGGCTGTGATAGACAGAAGGCTCGATCACTGTGCAGAAAAGTGAATACAAAGCATAGAGGTAGGACATGGAAGACGTAAAGGAAGTAAAACAGGGCATCAGCGCTGGCGTGGTCAAGAAAATCGGAGCCTTTACAAAGGACGAATTTTCGAAAAAAAGCCGCCAGATTCTGTCCCGGCTGTATGATTTTGCCAATTTCATGGAAGCACGGGTGGTGCTTCTGTATTTGAGCAAGCCCGGCGAGGTGGATACGCGCAATATTATAACTTATTGTTTTAATAAAAATAAAGTTGTTGTAATGCCGTCGGACGACACCAGCCGCAAGGACATGAAACTGCTCAAGCTCAACGATCCCTGCGCCGACTTTGTGATCGGCCCCAAAGGGGATATGGTTCCGGACACTAACCGGTGCCGGCAGGTGCCCATCGACAGCGTGGAGATCGCCGTGGTTCCGGGGCTGGTTTTTGATGAAAAAGGGGCACGGATCGGTCTGGGAAACGGATTTTACGACAAGCTGATTCCCCGGCTGCCCGCCACCACGCGCAAGGTGTCCCTGGCCTTTGAGGACCAGATCATCGCCCAGATTCCCAAGGGGTCGGTGGACCGGCACGTGGACATCATCATCACTGAAAACCGGGTGCTCTACAAGATATAACAGCCGTCTGTCCGGCGGTGTGAACCTCGGAATAAGTCAAGCGCGGACCAGCCCTTGCCATGCGCCTTCCCATCCGGACCGGTATCGAAATCGCTATCGGTATCGAAACAACCGATGTCCCCGCGCCTTGTTGAACCGGCGGTTCCTTGCCCCTCATGCGGCCATGGCCGCTTTGCCGAACCTTTCCAGGTTGTCGCTGCTGCCCACCACGATCAGTGTGTCATCGGCCCTTATTTCAGCGTCAAAAGAGGGATTGAAGATCATGGTGCCGTCTGATTTTTCGATGGCGATGATGATCAGGTTGAACTCCTGGCGGATCCGGGATGTGCTTAACGTCTGGCCGCAGAACCGCGAATCGGCGGATATGGGAATCTCTTCCATCTGAATGTGTTTGTTCTTCTTGGCCAGGGCCAGGTCCAGAAAACTGGTCACCGTGGGCCGCAGCACGCGCATGGCCATGTTGTGGGCGCCGGTGTCGTAGGGGGACTCCACCTTGTCGGCGCCGGCGGCCCGCAGTTTTGCTTTTGTGGACTCCTGGCCGGCCCGGGCCATGATGAAAAGCCCGGGGTTGAGCTGGCGGGCCGTGAGCACGAGAAACACGTTGTCCGTGTCCGTGGCCAGGGCCGCTATCAGCACTCTGGCGTGTTCAATGCCGGCCCGGATCAGGGTTTCTTCCAGAATGGCGCTGGCGCAGATGTGGGGCACCTTGTCGGCCTCCATTACCGGGACCAGGGCCGGATTTTCCTCAATCACGACCAGGTCCGAATGGGTTTCCAGCAGGTGGGCGGTCAGCACCCGGCCGATGCGGCCATAGCCGCAGACAATGTAATGGTTACGCAGCCGCTTGATTGTTGAGTCCAATTTCTTTCTCCCGAGAATCGCACGGATTTTTCCGTCCACCATGAACTGAACCACGGAACCGGCCACATAGAGGCACAGGCCGTAACCCAGAAAAATAACCAGAATCGTAAAGATGCGGCCGGCCCGGCTTAACGTATGGATTTCGCCGTAGCCGACGGTGGTCACGGTGATGATGGTCATATAGAAGGCTTCAAGAAGGCCCCATCCTTCGATGAGGGTGTAGCCGGCCGTGCCCAGCAGGAGAACAAGGCCGAACACCACAATCAAGGCAAAAAGGTTTTTCGTGCTGCCCAAGGCCGGTTCCGTTCCTGAGTGAAAAAAATTTTTCTTATACTATTCCCCGTTGCGGCGCGGCGCAAGCGCTTTTTGGCTTGACGGCAACCGGGGGGGCTTGTTATTAACCCGGATGGTCATGGAAAATCAGGAAATCAAATATGCGCGCCGGCGGGAGCAGATGGTGGAAAACCAGCTGGTGCGTCGCGGCATCACCGACCCGTTCGTGCTGGCGGCCATGGGCACCGTGCCCCGTCACCTGTTTGTCAGCGAGGCCCTGATGGACCAGGCCTACGGTGATTTTCCCCTTCCCATCGGCGAGCAGCAGACCATTTCCCAGCCCTATATCGTGGCCGAGATGACCCAGGCCCTGGGCCTGGGCAGAAACGACCGGGTGCTGGAGATCGGCACCGGGTCGGGATACCAGGCCGCCATCATCTCCCGGATCGCGGCCCGGGTGTATACCATTGAACGGAAACACTCCCTTTACCTTAAGGCCCGGGCCCTGTTCGACCGGCTGGGCTACTACAACATCGCCACCCGCTATGCCGACGGCACCACCGGATGGAAGTCCCAGAGCCCTTTTGACGCCATCATAATCACCGCCGGGGCCCCGGATATTTCACCGGTGCTGGTGGACCAGCTGGCCGTGGGCGGGCGGCTGGTGGCGCCGGTGGGTGACGAGTCCATGCAGAGCCTGATCAAGCTGGTCAAGGAGAAAAGCGGGGTGCGGTCCTCCGACCTGGGCGGGTGCCGGTTCGTCAAGCTGATCGGTGAATACGGATGGAAAGAAAACTGAAGTGGATTCACGGGTCGTCTTGACCGCATCTGCTGTGTTGCGGCATGCTCGCAGCAGGTTGACTACAGCTTCGCATGCCGCGCCTTGCATCTGTCGGCCAATACGGCCCGTGAGATATGCGAGTGGGGTTGCTGGCTATATTTCAATCGCCATGGAATTGTCTGACGGTTATTTGTATGTTTCGATGTTTTTGTGTGTGTTTTGGTTGTTTGTCTGGTTCCACCGATTCAGTTTATGGAGACAGGGCATAAACGTTCGGCCTTGCCCGTTGCAGCGCAGCCGAGCGCGGGCGGTTTTTTCGGAAACAAGCGGGCAGGCTGTCTGAGCCCGCCGCAGGCGGGCGAGTTCCTGGCCGCGGCTGGAAAAACCGTTTGCGCGAGGGTAGCCGAAGGCCAGGCCGCGGGGTGATGTTTCTTTTGGTACTTTTCTTTGCGCCAAAGAAAAGTACACGGATAGAAAAAACAGGGGGAATGATTTTCAAGTACAGAACCGTTTAACGGTTGTGACCCT
>JBMORB010000385.1:0-7518 GCA_049320925.1 Thermodesulfobacteriota bacterium
ATGCCCTCCCGGCTGCCGGTGACCTTGAAGTCCATGTCACCGAAGTGGTCTTCGTCGCCGAGAATGTCCGACAGCACGGCCACCCTGTCACCATCGGCCACCAGGCCCATGGCGATGCCGGAGACCGGCGCCTTGATGGGAACCCCGCCGTCCATCAGGGCCAGCACGCAGGAGCAGACCGTTCCCATGGAGGAGGATCCGTTGGACTCCAGCACCTCGGACACCAGGCGGATGGTATAGTCAAAGGCTTCCTTTTCGGGAAGAATATAGGAGATGGCCCGGTTAGCCAGGTTGCCGTGACCGATGTCTCGCCGGCTGGGGCCCGTCATGCGCTTGACTTCGCCAACGGAGAACGGCGGAAAATTGTAGTGCAGCATGAAGGGCCGGGATTCGTCCCCGCCCAGGGTTTCCACCCGCTGTTCGTCCTGTCCCGAGCCCAGGGTCATCACGCCGAGGACCTGGGTTTCGCCCCTTGTAAACAGGGCGCTGCCGTGGGTCCGGGGCAGAACACCCACTTCGCAGGCGATGTGCCGGATTTCGTTGAAGGCCCGGCCGTCAATGCGCCGGCCCTGATTGAGCACGATGTCCCGGCTGACCTTTTTCACCAGATCGGAAAACAGGGCCTTGACCTCTTTTTTGCGCTCGGCATAGGCTTCTCCCAGGGCCTGGTACAGGCCCTCCCGGACTTCGGAAAGGGCGGCCTTTCTGCCATCCTTGCCGGCCGTTGAAAGGGCCCGGGCAACGGCGGCCGAGGACGTCTCCGTGATTTTGGATTCGAGTTCCGTGTCTTTGGACGGCGGAACGACAACGCGCTTGGTTTTTCCGCAGGCTTCGCGCAGCTGGTCCTGTATGTTGATCAGGGGTAGGAGCGCCTGGTGGCCGAAGAAAATCGCCTCCAGCATGTCCGCCTCGCTGACCATGTTGCTGCCGCCTTCTACCATCACGATGCCGGTCCGGGAGCCCGCCACCACGATGTTGATGTCGCAGGCGTCCAGTTCGGTGTTGGTGGGATTGGCCACAAGGGTGCCGTTCAGGCGGCCCACGCGCACCGCCGCCAGGGGACCTTCAAAGGGAATATCGGAAATTTCAAGGGCCGCCGATGCGCCCACGATGGCCAGCACGTCCGGGTCGTTTTCCCGGTCCATGGAGAGCACCGTGGCGATCACCTGGGTCTCAAACGCGTATCCTGCCGGGAACAGCGGCCGTATGGGCCGGTCGATCAGGCGGCAGGTCAGGGTCTCCTTTTCACTGGGACGGCCCATCTCCCGGCGGAAATAGTTGCCCGGAATCCGGCCCGCGGCGTAAATTTTTTCCTGGTACTCCACGGAAAGGGGCAGGAAATCGTTATCTTCCTTGGCCTCACTGGCGGCCACCACCGTCACCAGAACGATGGTTTCGCCATATTTGACAACGGCGGCGCCGCCGGCCTGTTTGGCGAGCTTGCCCGATGAAAGGGTAAAGGGTTTGTTGTTTAATGTGGTTTCAAATACGTGTTCCGTCATGGTTTCTCCTAAAAAAAAGCGGCTTTCTGTGTTGTTCCATACAGCAAGCCGCTATGCACCGACCTACCTGGTATATCGAATCATACACAGGCCATGTGTTAAAGGGGGAGTTTGTTATCTTCTCAACCCCAGTGTCCCGATGATGTCTCTGTATCGGTTGATATCCTTGTTTTTTACATAGTTGAGCAACTTTCTGCGTTTGCCGACCAGAATCAAAAGGCCCCGTCGCGAATGGTGGTCCTTGGTGTGAACCTTCAAATGCTCGGTGAGGTAGTCGATTCTATGCGACAGAAGCGCGATCTGCACTTCGGGGGACCCGGTGTCCTTTTCGTGTACCTTAAACTTGCTGATCAGTTCTTTTTTTACTTCCGTTGTGTACGCCATTTACAAAAGCCTCCTTGCACCATTTCCCAAGATCAAAAAATTTAACGTATTACAATCCTTTTTGCCTGAAAAGTCAATCCTTAATATCAGTTCCAGCCGGCCTGTGGCTTTTTTATCCGGCCATCACGCAACGGTACCGGTAGCTGTCCGCCTGGCGGTCCATCACGGCCAGGAGCCGCCCGTCGCCGTCGACCACCTGAAAACAGCCCTTGGCATCGGTTTCCGGGGGCCGGTCAAAATCGGTGGCCGACAGCCGGACCCCGGTGGCAATCCGACCGGCCAGGGCCGGCGGCGCTGTATACCGCGGTATACCGGGCAGAGCCGCGTTCAAGGGGATCAGGCACTTCTCCCATTCCCCGGCGGCCGACAGCGTGTCAAGCCGATCCAGGCTCACGGCCCGGGACAGGTCAAACCCGCCCGCCCGGGTGCGTTTTAACCCGGCCAGATGTCCGCCGCAGCCCAGTGCCCGGCCGATATCCGCGCAAAGGGTCCGTATATAGGTGCCCCCGGAGCAGGTCACGTCAAACCGTACCATGGGCACTGCAATCTCGCGCACCGTCAGCGACGAGATGAAAACGCGACGCGGCGGCTTTTCCACGTGAATCCCTTTCCGGGCCAGCCGGTAAAGGGGTACGCCCTGGTGCTTGACCGCCGAAAAGCCGGGCGGCGTCTGCCATCCTTCTCCCTCGAACGTCCGGATCACCCGGAGAATGTCGTTTTCGGAAAAGGCCCCTGTCGCCAGGTCCCGGGCCGAAATAACCGTGCCGGTAAAATCCTGTGTGTCGGTTTCAACGCCCAGTCGCAGCACCGCCTCATAATGCTTGTCGCCGTGAAGGAAAAATTCGGCCAGGCGTGTAGCTCTGTTTACCAGGCAGATCAGCACACCGGTGGCAAAGGGGTCCAGGGTGCCCGCATGGCCGATCTTTCGCGCCCCGGTATACCGCTTTACCACGGACACGACCCGGGCCGATGTTATGTCCGCCGGCTTGTCCACGACAATGACGCCGTCCGGCGGCGCCGGTTGCGATATTCCCGTCATAGACCATTCGCCAGCCCCAGGATGGTTTCCTTGACGCCGGACAGCGTGGTGGTGATATTGAATCCCGCGGCCTTGTTGTGGCCGCCGCCCCCGAAGCCGACCGCGATTTTTGCCACGTCCACGCTGCCGTCGGACCGGAGGCTCACGTGAAAATTGGAGACACCCGCCGGCAGATCCTCGTTGTGGTTCTCTTCCTCCAGGGCCAGGGCCGAGATGCGCACGTTTTCAATGTGCTTGGCATAGTTGACCACCCGGCCCACGTTTTCCGTTTTCATGCCGCTTTTTTTGATCATTTCCTGGGTCACCAGCATCACCGACACCGCGCCGTCGGGCGACAGGGCGAAGGTGTCGAGCACCATCTGCATGAGACGGATCCGCTCGTGGGAGTAGGTGATATAAACATTTTTTGAAACCGCCTGAGGGTCCACCCCGGCATTCACCATTTCCCCGCAGATCGCAAAGGCCGAGGCCTGAGTGTTACTGAAGCTGAAGGAAGCCGTGTCGGTGAGAATACCGGTGTATATGCCGTAGGCCACCTCCCGGGTGATATCGGCCTGCATGGTTTTCAGCAGGTTGTAGACGATTTCGGCGGTGGCGCACGCTTCGCAGTCCACCAGTTGAATGCCGCCGAAATGATCGTTGCTGCAATGGTGGTCGATGTTGATCAGCAGAGGCACGGCCCCGATGGTGCGGGCCAGGTGCCCGAGGCGCTCGATCTTGCTGCAGTCAAGAATGACGGCGGCCTCGTATTTGCCGGGATCGGGGATGGCATGCACCAGGCAGTCGCTGAGCGGCAGAAACCGGTAAGCCGCAGGGACGGGGTGTTCGTTGTAAAGCGTCACGTTCTTGCCCATGTTCAGCAGGGCGGCGCCAAGGGCGGTCAATGAGCCGATGGCGTCTCCATCCGGATGGGTATGCGAGGCAAGCAGCACCGTGTCAATCTTCTTCAGATGATCGCTCACTGTCTGGTACATGTTCCGCCTTCAGCTCCCTTAAAACCGTATCAATGGACTGCCCGTAGGCAAACGATTCGTCATAGCAAAATCGAATGTCGGGCATGTATTTCATTTTCAAAATACCGGCCAGGCTTCGCTTGATGAAGCCTTCGGCGCTCTTGAAACCCGCCGCTGCCGCTTTTCTGCCCTGTTCGTCGCCCGGTATGATGTAATACACATGGGCCACGCTCAGGTCCCGGGACATCTTGACCCCGGTGATGGTGGCCATGTCGAGCCGGGGATCGCCCAGTCCGCTGCGCAGGATCTCGGACACGCCGCGCTGCACGTTTTTGCTGATTCTGTCGGCTCGGGGAAACGCTTTCATGTCGTAAAAATTTCCATCTGGGTGTCAATCACCCGGGCCAGCCCCAGGGCCTCGGCCATGTTGAATATCTTATCCATCTTCGCGTTGACCGTCCGGGTGTCGTTTCCCACCACGGCAATCCCGATGTGGGCGCTCTGATGCACGTCGTTGAGACCGACTTCGGCCACCGACGCATTGAACGCGTTGCGCAGCCGGGCGATGACGGCCTTGACCACGGCCCGCTTTTCCTTGAGCGACCGGCATCCGTCCATGTGCAGGACAATGATGCCCAGTCCCGTGACCATTGTGGATTCGATCATCGCGCGTTGCTCCCGGCATTTATGGACGGGAAAAATGGCGACCGCCGGCCCCCACGGGTGTTACAGTTCCGGTTTTATTTCCTTATAGGAATAGCACTCGATCACGTCGCCGGGCTTCAGGTCGTTGAAGTTTTCAATGCCGATGCCGCACTCATAGCCGCTGGCCACCTCCCGGACGTCGTCCTTATGGCGCCGCAACGAGGCGATCACGCCGTTATAGGTGATCACGCCGTCCCTCAGCAGCCGCGCATTTTTCCCCCGCTCGATTTTTCCGTCCAGCACAAAGGAACCGGCGATGGTTCCCTTCTTTGGGATGACGAACAGTTCCCGCACCTCGGCCCGTCCCAGCACCTGCTCCTCGAAGGTGGAAGACATCATGCCGGTGAGGGCTTTTTTGACGTCGTCGATCAGGTCGTAAATGATGTCGTAGGCACGGATGTCCACGTTCTCTTCATGGGCCAGGGCCCGGACCTTGGGCGTGGGACGAACGTTGAACCCCAGAATAATGGCCTTGGACGCCGACGCCAGGGTCACGTCGGATTCGCTGATCGTGCCCGGAGCCGAGTGGACCACGTGAATCTTGACTTCCCCGGTGGCGAATTTCTGAAGCGAATCGGCGATGGCTTCGCAGGATCCGTTCACATCGGCCTTGATGATGACGTTGAGAACCTTATCCTCTTTGGCCTGTACCTTCTCGAAGAAGTTTTCAAGGCTGATGCTTTCCCGCTTGGTCAACCCCTCGGCCCGCTGTTTTTGCAGGCGGTTCTCGCTGACCAGCTTGGCGCTCTTGTCGTCCTCCACGGCCACCAGCTCGTCGCCGGAGGATGCCACACCGGCCAGCCCGATCACCTCGACGGGCGTGGCCGGTCCGGCCTGGTCCACGGGCGCGCCCTTGTCGTCCAGCATGGCGCGGATTTTCCCATAATGGACACCGCACACGATGGTGTCTCCCACGGAAAGGGTGCCCTCCTGAATCAGGACCGTGGCCACCGGGCCACGGCCGGGGTCGAGCTTGGCTTCAATGACCGCGCCCCGGGCCTTCTTGTCCGGGTTGGCTTTGAGCTCCAGCATTTCGGCCTGAAGAAGCACCATGTCCAGAAGTTCGGGAATGCCGATTTTCTGCTTGGCCGACACGTTGACGAACATGGTCTCGCCTCCCCACTCTTCGGGGATCAATCCGTGGTCGGCCGCTTCCCGTTTGACCCGGTCCGGGTCGGCGCCTTCCTTGTCGATCTTGTTGACCGCCACCACGATGGGAACGCCGGCGGCCCGGGAGTGGTTGATCGCCTCGATGGTCTGCGGCATGATGCCGTCGTCCGCCGCCACCACCAGAATAACGATATCGGTGACGCTGGCGCCCCGGGCCCGCATGGCGGTAAAGGCCTCGTGGCCCGGCGTATCCAGAAACACGATCTGGCCGTGGGCCGTGTTCACTTTGTACGCGCCGATGTGCTGCGTGATGCCCCCTGCTTCTCCTTCTGCGACGCGGGCTTTGCGGATCACGTCAAGAAGCGATGTCTTCCCATGGTCCACGTGTCCCATGATGGTGACCACCGGAGCCCGTTTCGTCAGTTTTTCCGTATCTTCCTCCACATTGAGTTGCAGGAGTTCCTCCTCCGTCACAGACGCCTTTTCCACTTCATATTCAAAATCCGCCGCCACCAGCACCGCCGAGTCGAAGTCCACCTGCTGGTTCAAGGTCGCCATAACCCCCATCCCCATCAGCCGGGCGATGACTTCGCTGGCCTTGACACCCATGCGCTTGGCCAGTTCGGCCACGCTGATCGATTCGTTGATCCGGATTTTCCGCTTGATCGCCTTGGGGGTGGTAATCTGTGTTTTGGCGCCGCCCGGCACCTTGGCGCTGCCTTTGCCTTTCTTTTTCAGGCGGCCCCGGGACCGGTCGTACAGCGCGACACCTTCCACGATTTCCTTGCGCTTGAAAAACCCCTTTTTCTTTGCCGGGGCTTCCTCTTCTACATCGCCTTCCTCGGTCCGGAGCTTTCTTTTCTTATCCTTCCGCCCCGCTTTTTTGTCCTTGTCTTCGGTTTCTCCGGCGGCGGGTGCGGCTGCCAGTGGCAGGTTCGCCCCGGGCGCCGTTACCGCGGGCACCCTGGCTGGGGGCTTTACCGGTGCGTCCGGGAACTTGATAATTTTGGCCGGCTGGTGTTTTTTCAGCCTGGCCTTTTTTCTGGCGGCCGTCGCGGATTCGCTTTCCTCGGGATCCGTCTGCGCTTCGGCCTGCGGGGCCTCTTCGGCCGGCGGTTCAATCGGTGCCACCGCTTCTTTTTCCGTTGCGGCGGCTGTTGCGGCCGGTTCAACTTCCACCGCCGATTCTTCCCGCTCTTCGATCGGAGTCTCCTCCGGTGCCGCCGTCACCTCGACTTCCGGCTCTTTTGCGGCCGGGGGCGCTTCCACGGTCTCCTCGGGAGATTCCTCCGCCGGTGCCGCTTCCGCCGGCGCATCTTCCTTTACAGGCTGCCGTCTTTTTCGAATGACGTTGGACTTTACCCGTTTCTGCTCGACGACGTCGGATGTTTCGGTTTCCGCGCTAAAGACGCCGCGCCGGACCCTTTCGACGACATCATCTTCCAGGGAACTCATGTGGCTCTTTACTTCAACGCCCATCTCTTCGAGCTTGTCCAAAAGGGCTTTGTTCGTCATGTTAAGAGCTCTGGCAAGTTCGTATATTCTGGTCTTTGCCATCCAGCCTCCTTGTCCGCACTGCTCCTGTTATACCGGCTCCGGGCCGTCCTGTTTCGGGGTGTCTTCCGGTGAAGATGCCTTTTTTGTATCCGCGGCGCTTTCCCGGGAGTCAGCGGATTCAGCCGGGGGTTCCGCGGCGACCCTGGCCGCCTCCTGAATCAACGACCGGGCCACCGCCTCGTCAACGCCCTCGAGTTCCAGAAGGTCTTCTATGGCCGCCCGCGAGATATCTTCCGCCGAGAAGAAGCCCATTTCGCACAATGCGTTC
>JBMORB010000386.1:0-7486 GCA_049320925.1 Thermodesulfobacteriota bacterium
GGCCCCATCCCTTCAAACTGCAGTGCTTTGTGATCGCCGCCGTCAGCGTCGTCTTCCCATGGTCAATATGACCGATCGTTCCAACGTTTACATGCGGCTTCGTCCGCTCAAATTTCGCTTTCGACATCTTGGCCCCCTTTACATGCGCTTACAATTATCAAATTTCAATCTTTTATGGTCGACGTATATGAAAATCTTTTGCCCGGTGCTATTACCACCGATAATGGGCAAAAGCCTTGTTCGCATCCGCCATCTTGTGCGTGTCTTCCCGTTTTTTCACGGCCGAGCCTCTCTGGTTGGCGGCATCGATCAGTTCGCCGGCCAGCTTCACGTCCATGCCTTTTTCCGCCCGGCCCTTGGCATAGGTGATCAGCCAGCGAATGGCCAGGGCCACCCGGCGGGGCTCCCGGATCTCGGTGGGCACCTGGTAGGTGGAACCACCCACGCGCCGGGATTTGACCTCTATCTTGGGCTTGACGTTGGCCAATGCCTCTTCAAAAATTTCCAGCGGCGCCTTGCTGGTTTTTTCGTTGATGATATCGAACGCCTTGTACAGTATGGCCTCCGCCGTGCTCTTCTTGCCGTCACGCATCAGCTTGTGAATGAACATGGACACCAGCTTGCTGTTGTACCTTGCGTCCGGCAAAACCGGTCGTACCGGAACTTCTCTTTTTCTAGGCATACGTTACACCATCTTTGCTTGTTATCTGTGTCATTCAATCCGCGTCAGGCGCGTGCGCCTGCGCCACAAACCCTTATTTGGGCTTCTTGGTCCCGTATTTCGACCGGCCCTGTTTTCTGTCGTCAACGCCCAGCGTGTCAAGCGTGCCGCGCACGATATGGTAGCGGACGCCCGGAAGGTCCTTCACGCGGCCGCCGCGGACCAGGACCACCGAATGCTCCTGAAGGTTATGTCCTATACCTGGAATATAGGCGGTCACTTCGATGCCGGTGGTCAACCGCACCCTGGCCACTTTCCGCAACGCGGAATTCGGCTTTTTGGGCGTCGTGGTATAAACGCGCACACACACGCCCCTTTTCTGCGGAGCCCCTTTCAGCGCCGGCGTGGTCGTCTTTTTGCTTGTCCGCTTTCTTCCGTTGCGTACCAGCTGATTGATCGTAGGCATAGTTCCTGTTTCAACTCCTCATTATTACAACTGCCGGTTTTTATAAATGCGAATTCGATAAAACAAAGCACCCTATAATTATTTTTTTATTCTGTCAAGCATTTTGTATGCCGCTGATAATGTTTTTCCCTACCCCTCCGCCGCCTCGGAAGTCGCCGCCGCCTTGGCTTCCTCCGCCTTTCGGTACTCCACGAAACCGGTACCTGCCGGAATCAGACGGCCCATGATGACATTTTCTTTCAGGCCCCGCAGGTAGTCGGTTTTACCGGCGATGCTGGCGTCGGTAAGCACCTTGGTGGTTTCCTGGAAGGAAGCCGCCGAGATAAAACTCTCCGTGGCCAGGGATGCCTTGGTGATGCCCAGGATCAGCGACTCGCCGACAGCGGGCTTCCCGCCGTTGGCGATGACCTCCCGGTTGACATCCTCAAACCGCTGCTTGTCCACCTGCTCATCGTCAATAAATTCGGTGTCACCGATCTCCTTGATCTTAACGCGCCTCATCATCTGGCGCACGATGACCTCGATATGCTTGTCGTTGATGGTAACGCCCTGGAGCCGGTACACCTCCTGCACCTCGTCCACCAGGTAGCGGGCCAGGGCCACTTCGCCGCGGATGTTCATGACATCCTGGGGGTTGGCCGACCCGGCCACGATCTCCTCGCCGGCCCGGACGTAATCGCCGTCGTACACGTTGATGTGCTTGCCGCGGGGGATCAGGTATTCCCTGGGTTCGCCGCCATCCACGGGGGTTACCGTGACCTTCTGTTTGCCCTTCTTGGTGGTGGCCTTGGCGATGGACACGTAACCGTTGATCTCGCTGAGAATGGCCGCCTCCTTGGGCTTTCTCACCTCAAAGAGCTCGGCCACACGGGGCAGACCGCCGGTGATGTCCTTGGTCTTGGTGGTGGCCCGGGGCAGCTTGGCGATCACGTCGCCGGCCCGGACCGTATCGTTTTCCTCCACCAGCAGAACGGCGCCCACGGGCAGCGGGTAACGGGCCTTGCCCTTGCCGTCCGGCAGCGTGGCGGTCTTGTTCTCCTCGTCCTTGATGGAAATGCGGGGCCGCACGTCCTGTGCCCGGCTCTCGTCAATGATGGTCTGGCTCGACTTGCCGGTCACGGGATCCACCATCTCCTGCATGGTCTTGCCCTTGATGATGTCGCCGAACTTGACCGTGCCGCCGACTTCCGCCACGATGGGTGTGGTGAACGGATCCCAGGTGGCCAGCACGTCGCCGGACTTGACTTCCTGGCCGTCTTTAACGCCGATGGTGGCGCCGTAGATGACCGGGCATTTTTCAACTTCGCGGCCCGCCTTGTTGACGATGGTGAACTCACCGCCCCGGCGGTTCATGACCACCAGTTTCTTTTCGGCGTTTTCCACCAGCTTCAGGTCGCCGACCCGGATAAAACCGTCGACGCGGGCGCGGATCTCGGCCCGTTCCACCTTCCGGCTGGCGGTACCACCGATGTGAAAGGTTCTCATGGTAAGCTGGGTGCCGGGCTCGCCGATGGACTGGGCCGCCAGAATACCCACGGCCTGCCCAAGCTCCACCAGTTTGCCGTGCGCGAAATCCCGTCCGTAGCACTTGGCGCAGATGCCGGTTTCACTCTTGCATGTCAGCACCGAACGAATCCGTATGCGCGTGATACCCGAATTCTCAATGGCGGGGATATGACGCTCCGTAATCTCATCTCCGGCCTTGACGATCACCTCGTCGGTAAAAGGATCGCGGATGTCTTCCAGCGCGATGCGGCCGATGACGCGGTCCACCAGGCGCTCGATGATCTCACCACCCTCCACCAGGGCCTCTACCTCCACGCCCATCACGGTGCCGCAGTCCTCTTCGAAAATGGTGCAGTCCTGGGCCACGTCGGCCAGCCGGCGGGTGAGGTACCCGGAGTTGGCCGTCTTCAGAGCCGTGTCGGCCAGACCCTTGCGCGCGCCGTGGGTGGAAATAAAATACTGGAGCACGCTGAGTCCTTCACGGAAGTTGGCGATGATCGGGGTTTCGATGATCTCGCCGGAGGGCTTGGCCATCAGGCCGCGCATGCCGGCCAGCTGGCGCATCTGGTCCTTGCTGCCGCGGGCGCCGGAGTCGGCCATCATGAAGACCGGGTTGAACCGCCCGGTGGTGCCCGAGTCGGTGCGCATGGCCTCCATCATTTCATTGGCGATGTCATCGGTGGCCTTGGACCAGATATCGACCACCTTGTTGTATTTTTCACCCTGCGTGATCAGACCTTCCTTGTACTGGTTGCCGATCTCATCGACCTTCTTTTCCGCGGCCCGGATGATGTCCCATTTCTTCTGCGGCACCACCATGGCGTCGATGGAAATGGAAAGACCGCCCAGGGTGGAGTACTTGTACCCGATGTCTTTAAGCCGGTCGGCCAGGATCACCGTGGACTTCAGGCCGGTATTCCGGTAGGCGCCGTCCACCAGTTCACGGATGGCTTTTTTGCCCAGGGGTTTGTTGACCATCTCGAACGGAATTTCGCTGCGGCTGCCGGCCCGCTCAAACAGACGATAACCGTCCCTGGTCTCGATGATGTCGCTGCACTCGCTTTCCTTCAGGGAGAACAGATAGTCGGCGTCCGCGTCAGAAAGACCAAACTCCACCGCCATGTCGTCCCGCTTCATGGCACGCACGGCATCCACGCCGGAATCGTCGCCGTGCTTCTTCTGCATGTTGGTAAACGAGGCGCCCCGCTTGATTTCGGCCAGCACGCTGTTGGCCTCTTTCTTGGCCGTGAAATGAATGGTCTTGAACACAGGGACGATCTCCTGGGGGATCACCTCCCACACCAACACACGGCCCACCGATGTTTCGTACCGATCGCCGTTGATGCGAACGGTAATGGCGGCATGAAGCCCCACTTTGCCGGCGTCAAAGGCGACCACCACCTCTTCCGGGCTCGCAAAGACACCGCCTTCCCCTTTAGTTCCCTTGATGATCCGGGTCATGTAGTAAGTGCCCAGCACGATGTCCTGGGTGGGCACGATAATAGGGCTGCCGTTGGCCGGGGAGAGAATGTTGTTGGTGGCCAGCATCAGGACCCGGGCCTCGATCTGGGCCTCCACCGACAGCGGAATGTGAACGGCCATCTGATCGCCGTCAAAGTCCGCGTTAAAGGCGGTGCAGACCAGGGGATGCAGCTGAATGGCCTTGCCCTCGATCAGCACCGGCTCAAAGGCCTGAATGCCCAGCCGGTGCAGAGTAGGCGCCCGGTTGAGCATCACCGGGTACTCCTTTACCACCTCTTCCAGGGTGTCCCACACTTCCGGGGTTTCCCGTTCCACCATTTTCTTTGCGCTTTTGACGGTGGACACGTAACCTTTCTGTTCCAGCCGGTAGTAAATAAATGGTTTGAACAGTTCCAGGGCCATCTGCTTGGGCAGCCCGCACTGATGCAGCCGCAGGTTGGGGCCGATGGTGATGACCGTTCGTCCCGAATAGTCGACGCGCTTGCCCAGCAGGTTCTGGCGGAACCGGCCCTGCTTTCCCTTCAGGGTGTCGGTGAGCGACTTTAGCGGCCGCTTGTTGCTGCCGGTGACGGCCCGGCCGTGCCGGCCGTTGTCGAACAGCACGTCCACCGCCTCCTGAAGCATGCGCTTTTCGTTGCGGATAATGATGTCCGGCGCCTTGAGTTCCATCAGCCGCTTGAGGCGGTTGTTCCGGTTGATCACCCGGCGGTAAAGGTCATTCAAATCCGAGGTGGCGAACCGGCCGCCTTCCAGAGGCACCAGGGGCCGCAGGTCAGGCGGCAGCACCGGCACCACGTCGATGATCATCCACGAAGGGGAAACCCCTGATTTACGGAAGGCGTCGATGATCCGCAGGCGCTTGGCCAGCTTTTTTCGCTTGGCCTCCACCGCGGTGGACTTCAGTTCATCCCGCAGCTGGGCGCTGAGCACCTCCAGGTCGACCTTGTCCAGCAGGGCCTTGATGGCTTCCGCTCCGATACCGGCCTCGAAAGTGGCGCCGTACTTGGCACGGGCCTCCTGGTAGGCCTCCTCCGGCAGCAGTTGCATGGCCGAAAGGTCGGTCTGTTTGGGATCGATGACGATGTAGCTGTCGAAATACAGCACCCGCTCCAGTTCTTTCAACGTCAGGTCCAGCACATTGCCGATCTTGCTGGGAAGGCTCTTTAAAAACCAGATATGAGAAACCGGCGACGCCAGTTTGATATGGGCCATGCGCTCCCGGCGGACCTTGGACTGAATGACTTCCACGCCGCATTTTTCGCAGGTGACGCCCCGGTGCTTCATGCGTTTGTATTTGCCGCAATTGCACTCGAAATCCTTGGTCGGGCCGAAAATCTTGGCGCAGAACAAGCCGTCGCGCTCGGGCCGGAACGTCCGGTAGTTGATGGTCTCGGGCTTGGTAATCTCACCAAAGGACCATTGCAGGATCTGTTCCGACGAGGCCAGGGCGATCTTGACCCCCGAAAACATCCGGGGGTTCACCGGTTTTGCAAAAAAATCGTATACAGTTTCCAATCGCTACTCCTTATTCTTCTGTTCAATAAGGTTGACATCCAGCCCCAGGGCCTTCATTTCCTTTGTCAGGACCTTGAAAGACTCGGGAAGGCCCGGATCCAGCACGTTCTGTCCCTTGACGATCTTCTCGTACATGCGGGTCCGGCCGGCGATGTCGTCCGACTTGACGGTAAGGAATTCCTGCAGCGCGTAGGCGGCGCCATAAGCTTCCATGGCCCACACTTCCATTTCGCCCAGGCGCTGGCCGCCGAACTGGGCCTTGCCGCCCAGAGGCTGCTGGGTAACCAGCGAGTAAGGGCCGATGGACCGGGCGTGCAACTTGTCATCCACCAGGTGATGGAGTTTGAGCATATACATGGTGCCCACGGTGATGCGCTCGTCGAAAGGCTGGCCGGTACGGCCGTCATACAGCACCGCCTGACCGGTTTCATCGACCTCGCCCTCCTTGAGCAACGCCTTGATCTCCGCCTCCTTGGCGCCGTCGAATACCGGGGTTTCCATGTGCACCCCATTTTTGTATTCGGCCGCGAACTCGCACAGCCGGGCCGTGGACATGGCTTCGACCTCGGCGGCCGGAACCTCCCGGCCGAAAATGGAAGTCAGTTTTTTCTTAAGATCCTTGTGCTTTTTTTCGGCCAGCAGCGCATTGATCTGGTCGCCCAGGACCTTGGCCGCGCGGCCCAGATGAATTTCCAGAATCTGGCCCACGTTCATACGAGACGGCACGCCCAGAGGGTTTAGCACCATGTCCACCGTGGTGCCGTCCGCAAAGTAAGGCAGGTCCTCCTGGGGAAGGATGCGCGAAACCACGCCCTTGTTGCCGTGGCGGCCGGCCATCTTGTCGCCGGTGGAAAGCACGCGCTTCATGGCCACGTAAACCTTGACCATTTTGATCACGCCGGGCGGCAGCTCTTCGCCGGCGCCGTAACGGCTGACCCGTGCCTCGAACTCCTCCCGGCAGGCGTCGACCTGGCCCCGGTACCACTCAAAGATGCGATGAGCCTTTTCCGTGACCGCGTCGGAGGTCGTTGCGATTTTCTCAAACTGTGCCATGGGAATCTCGTCAAAAAGGGCCGCCGTGATTTTGTCGCCCTTGTCGAGAACCGTCTTTTTCCCCTTCTTGACCGGGGTATCGCATTTCTGGCCCACCAGCAGGGACCGCAAATTCCCGCGCACCACCTCCTCAATGACCGCGATCTCGTCGTCCCGGTTCTTTTCCAGAACCCGGATTTCACTTTCCTCGATCATGCGGGTGCGGGCATCCTTGTCCACGCCCCGGCGGGTGAACACCTTGGCATCAATCACCGTGCCGTTGACCCCCGGCGGCACCCGGAGGGAAGTATCCTTCACGTTGCCGCCCTTTTCGCCGAAAATGGCGCGCAGCAGCTTTTCTTCCGGGGAGAGCTGCGTTTCACCCTTTGGGGTGATCTTGCCCACCAGAACGTCGCCGGGCTTGACCTCGGCGCCCAGTCGGATGATGCCGCTCTCATCCAGGTCTTTTAAGCTCTCCTCTCCCACGTTGGGAATATCGCAGGTGATCTCTTCCTTGCCCAGCTTGGTGTCCCGGGCCACCACCTCGAACTCCTCGATATGAATCGACGTGAACACGCCGTCGCGCACCAGGTTTTCGCCCACCAGGATGGAGTCTTCAAAGTTGTACCCGCCCCAGGGCATGAAGGCCACTGTCACGTTCTTGCCCAGGGCCAGTTCCCCTTTTTCCGTGGCCGGTCCGTCGGCCAGCACATCACCGGGCGCGACCCGCTGACCCTTCTTGACGATGGGCCGGTGATTAAAGCACGTGTTCTGGTTGGAACGGATGAACTTGGACAGGTTGTAGACCGTCACCGGCCTGGCGT
>JBMORB010000387.1:0-7471 GCA_049320925.1 Thermodesulfobacteriota bacterium
GAATTGGCTTGTTTTCGATAATAATGAATTTGGTATTGTTTTTGGCAAAATAACTAAGCAAAGATTTTTTGGTCTTGGAATGTATAACTCTGATGGCGGAGGAAGAGGGATAGGAATAAAGAATGTAGGCAGTGATGAAAGCTTTACCTATGTTGGTGCGTATTACTTTGAAATGAGACTTCCAGAGGGGACATACGAGATTGATGGTCTCGGATCACCTGCGGGTGGGTTAATACCTAAAGAACGGGCATTTAAATTCGTGGCAGAAAACAATAAAATTAAATACATAGGTTCTATCGTTGGCGATAGAGACCTTCTCGGATATTTAGAAAGGAATAATATCTCTAAAGCAAATGCTTATTCAGCAATAGTATCTTTTCAAGAATATGGTTTAGCAAAATCGGATAGCTTTTTTGGAAAAAATTATAAACCAAGTGAACCTTTTATCCAATTTTTTGTCATTGATGAGAGAGATGAAGATATAGATTATTTTTTAAAGGAATACCCACAATTCAAAGATACTGAAATAATGGTTGATCTTATAAAATAAGAAAGCATAACCTCCGCTTTCAGGGCGGACTCGGTCTCCTCGCCGCTGAAGCGGGGCGTTCGCTTCCTGCTTCTGGATATACCTCCGAACCGTTTCCTCGTCCTGACCTACTGTCGACACAAAGTATCCTCTGGCCAACAAAATCCCGGCCAAGCCGCAGGGCGCGGTTCTTTTGGTACTTTTCTTGCCGCCAAGAAAAGTACACGGAAAAGATAAGGTGTGTGTCATGCCGAGCCACGACCCGGCATCTAGTAACTGATGACCGGCACACCCTGCCGTCCGGTTGCACTGGACCCCGGATCGGGGTCCGGGGTGACGACAGGGATTACTTCGCTTCGCGATGACGAATGCGATGGCGGTCAGCCGGGCACCCGTTGACAGTCAAGGGGGTCGGGGCCGATCGGTTTTGCCGCTGACGGCAATTCGATTTCGATCCCGATCCCGATAGCGATCCCGATTTGGATAAGGTGGTGGAAGCCTGAAGGCTTCCGCTACATTGGCCAACGTGACCTGCCGGAATGTAGCGGCGGTCTTCAGACCGCCATTCGGCCGTGCGGCAAAGAAAAACAGGCCGTTTTAAATGGAAGCCTGAGGGCCTCCTCTACCTTATCCAAATCGCTGTCGCTATGGGGATGGTAACTGAATAGCCGCCTTTCCTGCTTCCGTTACCCCCGATCCCGGTTCAGATGGGATCCAGTCCTTTGATGGTGGACCCGGGCCGGAGACCAGCCAAAAACAATAAAATATCAGGCCTTTCTCAAACGATGTGATTTCTGCTTGAATTCCGCCCGATTTCTGGTATCAGGGGGTTTCGTACATTTATACTTTCTGACCGGAAAGCATATTTAAGGAGAACTGTATATCATGGGCGGCGTATTCGGATGCGTATCCAGAACCGATTGTGTCAACGACCTGTTTTACGGAACAGACTACCTTTCCCACCTGGGCACCAAACGGGGCGGCATGGCGGTCCGCAGTTCCAAGGAAATTTCCCGCAAGATTCACAGCCTGGAAAACTCCTACTTCCGCACCAAGTTTGAGCCCGACCTGGCCGGCCTGCACGGCAACACCGGCATCGGCGTGATCAGCGACACCGAAGACCAGCCCATCCTGATGAGCTCCCACATGGGGACCTTCGGTCTGGTCACGGTCTCCAAGATCAACAACATCGACGAACTGGCCAAAAAAGCCTTTGCCAAGCGTCAGCACTTTTCCGAGATCAGCCCCATCGGCATCAACCCCACCGAATTAGTGGCCATGCTGATCTGCGAAAAAGACTCCTTTGTGGAGGGCATCGTACACGCCCAGGCCGCCATTCAGGGATCCTGCACCCTGCTGATTCTCTGCCGGGACGGCGTCTACGCGGCCCGGGACCGCCTGGGCCGCACGCCCGTGGTCATCGGCAGAAAGGACGGCGCCCTGGCGGTCTCTTCGGAAACCTGCGCCTTTCCCAACCTGGGATACGAAGTGGAACGCGACCTGGGCCCCGGTGAAATCATCCGCCTGACCGCCGACGGGTACGAATCAGTCAAGGCGCCGGAAAACAAAATGCAGATCTGCTCCTTTCTGTGGGTCTACTACGGCTATCCGGCCTCCAGCTACGAGGGCATCAACGTGGAAACCGTGCGCTACCGGTGCGGTAACGCCCTGGCCGACAGCGACGACGTGCAGATCGACTTCGTGGCCGGCATTCCCGACTCGGGCATCGGTCACGCCGTGGGCTATGCCAACCAGAAGGGGGTGCGGTACAAGCGGCCCTTTGTCAAGTACACGCCCACCTGGCCCCGGAGCTTCATGCCCCAGAACCAGGAAATGCGGGACCTGGTGGCCAGAATGAAGCTGATTCCCGTTACCGACCTGATCAAGGGCCATCGCATCCTGTTCTGTGAAGACTCCATTGTCCGGGGCACCCAGCTTCAGGACACCATCAAGCTGCTGTTTGAAAGGGGCGCCAAAGAAGTGCACATGCGGGCCGCCTGCCCCACCCTGATTTATCCGTGCCTGTTTTTGAACTTCTCCCAGTCCCGTTCCACCATGGACCTTGCCGGACGCCGGGCCATCATGGAACTCGAGGGCGCCGAGGACAAAAACCTGGATCAGTACGCCACCGCCGGAACGGAGAAGCACGCTCAGATGGTGGAAAAAATCCGTAAGCGCCTCAACCTGACCACCCTCAAGTTCCAGACCATGGACAACCTGGTCAGGGCCATCGGCCTGCCGAAAGAAAAACTGTGCACCCACTGCTGGGACGGGTCCAGCCATTTTTAGCCCGGATATTTCATGAAATTTTTCGACACCTGTAAATTTTTATAAAACACGGATTGTTGCAGCAGAGTTCGGGCATTTTTAAAAAATACAAACTGTCATGAGCGGTTTGAGGCATTTTTTGCCAATTTGTATGTCGAAAACTTCACCCTTCGGGCGAGTCTCCCTGGCCGCATCTGCTGCGTTGCAGGCCGCTCGCAGTAGGTTGACTACAGCTTCGCGTCCCGCGCCTTGCATCCGCGGCCAAATCAACTCGTGAAATATCCGGGTTAGCCCGGCCTGCGGTTTGCAAAATACTGGATTTCCCGGCTTAAATGGTTTATGGTGGGTCTCAAACCGGCGCTTGTAAAGCGCGTTTTTTCCACAACAACACTGAAACGAGGCGACCTATGGCTGTCATCACCATTTCCCGTCAGTTCGGCGCAGGCGGACGCACCCTGGGCATCCGGCTTGCCAAAAAACTCAAATACCAGTTTCTCGACGACGCGGTGATCCAGGAGCTTTCGAAAAGGGCGCGGGTCACCACCAACGCGGTAAAGGACATTGAACGGTCCGGCGGCACCATGTTTTCCAAGATCATCTCCAGCATGCTGAGCAAGGACTACATGGAGCGGCTCACCGGGGACCGGATCGGTTACATCGACGAAGACATCTACGTGGCCAAGCTCAAGGAAGTGATCACCGAGTTCGCCCGGATGGATAATGTGGTGATTCTGGGCCGGGGCGGCCAGTACATTCTTCAGGACATGGAAAACGCCTTTCACGTGGAACTGATCGCCAACAAGAAGGACCGGATCAAGTTCATGCAACAGCACTACAAGTATTCGGACTACAAGGCCCTTCAGGCGGTCCGCGACGGAGAAAAGCGCAGAAAGGCCCTCTACGCCAAGCTTAAGAAGAAAGACTACGAACACCCCGACCTGTACCACGTGGTCATCAACACCAGCCGGGTTTCCATCGACCAGGCCGTGGATATCATCTCTAACCTGGTCAAAAAATAGTCGTCAACGGGGCACGGCCCACGCCGGATTCACCGCTTTTATGCACAAGCAGGGGCGTAAGGTTTTACGCCCCTTTTTTTGATTGTCAGAACCAGGGATTGCCCCCGGAATAAGGCTTTCCTTATACCCAACCGACACGGAGATTAAAATCAAGTTGACGTCCTTCCCGGCATCCATTCCGGAAAAGTCTTGACTTTTTCGGAGTGGATGCCATAATTGCCATCATGAAACGATATCTGGAAAAGCATATCGGCAATGATCTGAAGAAAAAGATCGTGCTGCTGACCGGCCCCCGGCAGGCGGGCAAGACCACGCTTTCCAAAATGCTGACCGGCAGCTATGACTATTACAACTTTGATAATGCCGACCACCGGTTAAGCCTGCTTGAAAAATCATGGGACCGGTCAAAGGCGCTGATCATCTTTGACGAGCTGCACAAGCTGAAAAACTGGAAGTCCTGGCTGAAGGGCGTCTATGACACTGAAGGCGTTCCGCCGGCGCTCCTTGTCACCGGCAGCGCCCGTCTGGACACCTACAGAAAAATGGGCGATTCCCTGGCCGGAAGATATTTCCAGTTCCGGCTGCATCCACTGGATTTAAAGGAAGCCATGTCTCTGCCGGACCCCGGAAAGGCCCAGGACGCGCTGGACCGCCTGCTGGTCACCGGCGGCTTTCCGGAACCTTTTTTAAATGGCGGCGAGCGGTTCTACCGCCGCTGGCAGAAAACCCATCTGGATATCATCATCAAACAGGACCTGATCGCGCTCGAGAACGTCCAGCAGATCACGGCCCTTGAAACCCTCATCGAACTGCTTAAAAGACGCGTGGGAAGCCCCCTGTCCTACCGTTCCCTGGCCGAAGACCTTCAGTGCACCGACAAGACGGTCAAGCGGTGGCTGGACATACTGGAACGCATGTATGTCGTTTTCAAGATAGCGCCGTTTCATAAGAACGTGGCCCGGTCCCTTCTCAAATCACCCAAGTTCTATTTTTATGACACCGGCCAGGTGATCGGCGATTCAGGGGCCAAGCTGGAAAACCTTGTGGCCTGCGCCCTGATCAAGGAGGTCCACTTTCTTGAGGACTGCTTTGGCGAGCGGCTGCGCCTCTGTTACCTGCGGACCAAGGACGGCAAGGAAATCGATTTTCTGGTTCTCCGCGACGAAAAACCGTCCCTGATGCTGGAAGTAAAATGGAGCGGCGGCGCATTGAGCCCCAACTTCAAGGTTTTTGAAAAATACTTTCCGAAAACCAAAAAGGTCCAGCTGGTCAAAGAGATGGACCGGGCAAAGACGTTTCCGGACGGTTCCGAGATCCGGGCCGCCCATCAGTGGCTGGCCGCCTTCAGTCTGGCAAAATAGAATGCCCTTCGTGTGCCACGGGCGAAGCGAAGCTTGCCCGTGCCCTCATTAAAAAACCGGTTCCGCTACAGCGACCGTTCGATCTCGAACAGGAAACGGCTGCGGCGGTTGAACTGGCCCTTGCGGAAACCGGCGCAGGTAAGAAACAGCATGCGGGCGGCCCGTGTGGCGGCCACGTACATCAGCCGCCGCTCCTCCTGAAGGTCGGCCTCCTCTTCCAGGGACTTCCAGTGGGGAAACAGGTTTTCCTCGCATCCCGCCACGAACACGGTGTGAAACTCCAGGCCCTTGGCCGCGTGAATCGTGGCCAGACTGATCCCCCGGCCGCCTTCGTCTTCCTCCTCCTCCTTGTCCTCCCGGATCAGGGCCGCCTCCTCCAAATATTCGGCCAGAGTCTCCTTGCGGGCCGCCGCGGCAATGAGCTGTTCGATGTTTTCCACCTTGTCGGTAAAATCCATGGACCCCGTGTCCGCGTACTGCCTTAAGTACTCCATGTAGCCGATGCGGGAGATCACCTCGCGGATGGCCGCCTCCGGCCGCATTCCCCGAATGTCGTCCAGCAGGGCCATGAGCCCGGACAGGGCCTTGTACACCTTGTCGGAAAGCCGCCGTTCGGAAAGAGCCTGGCGCACCGCGTCCTGAAGACCCATGGCCCCGATCCGCATGCCGTTGATGCCCTCCAGGGTCTTGGCGCCCACGCCCCGCTTGGGGATATTGATGATCCGCTCAAACGCGGTGTCGTCTTTTTCAAACACCGCGGCCATGAGGTAACTGTTGATGTCCATGACCTCCTTGCGGTCGTAAAACCCCCGGTCCCCCAGCAGGTGATAGCGAATGCCCGCCTGCCGGAAGGCGTGCTCGAAATACAGGGAGGTGAACTTGGTGCGGTAAAGCACGGCCATGGCCTCAAAAGGCACGCCGGTGTCGTTTAACTCTTCGGCCTTGCGGGCCACCCACCGGGCCTCTTCCACCTCGTCGTCGAACTCGTAAATCTCCACCAGGCCGCCGGGCGTGTCGGAAAAACAGGTTTTTTCCATCTTGTCCCGGTTGTAGTCGATGATGTCGTTGGCCACCCGGACGATGTTGTCGGCGGACCGGTAATTCTGCTCCAGCTTGAAAACCCGGGCGTCGGCGTAGCGGTGCTCAAAGGAAAGAAAATGGCGGACGTTGCTGCCGCGAAACGAATAGATGGCCTGCCAGTCGTCGCCCACGCAAAAGAGGTTGTCCCCCCGGCACAGCAGGCCGGTAAGGTCTTCCTGCAGGTTGTTGGTGTCCTGGTACTCATCCACCAGGATATAGTCGAACCGGTCCCGGTAGTGGCGGCGCACCGTCTCGTGGTCCCGCAGAATGTCGCGGACGCACAGCAGGATGTTGTCGAAGTCCACCGCGTTTTTTTCTTTGAGCTCCCGCTCGTACAGCGTGTAGGCGTCGGCCATGCGAACGTAGGAGACAAAGGGATGGGCGTCCAGGTAGGCCGCGGGGTTTCCCGAGTTCTTTGCCTTTGAAATATGGCCCAGCACCGTGGGCGCGAACTTTTTGTCGAAGTTCATGCGGATCAGCACGTCGGTGATGGTCTTTCGCTGATGGTAGGTGTCGTAAATCTGAAGGGGCGTGGCATAGCCCAGCAGGCCGCAGTGAACGCACAGGATTTTGTAGCAGGCGCTGTGATAGGTCCGCACCCAGGGAAACCCGGTTTCGGGAATGCCGGTCATCTCCACCAGGCGCCGCTTCATCTCGTCGGCGGCCTTGTTGGTAAAGGTGATGGCCAGAATCCGCTCCGGCGCATAGCCCTTTGAAATCAGATGGGCGATCTTGGCGGTCAGGGTCCGGGTCTTGCCCGATCCGGCGCCGGCCGTGACCAGGGCCGGAGACCCCATGTGGCGGACGGCTGCTTCCTGCTGAGGGGATAATTTCATTTTCACCTTATCATCGGAATCGCTATCGGTATCGGGATCGGTATCGGTATCGATCCCGACAGGGTGATTAAAAATCCAGTAGTTCGTGTTGCCCGACTGCAGGCGGCCTGAAGGCCGCCCCTACATTGTTTCTCGATTGTCTGGTGTTTACCCATGTAGCGGAAGGCTTCAGCCTTCCATGCGGCCTGCCGCTCGTCATGCCGGACTCCGATCCGGCATCCAGTAAAAACAGACCGTATTCCCTGTTCCGGAATCCGAATCGGGACCGACGCCGATACCGATACCGATTCCGATCCCGGTGAATCAATACGTTGCCCCTGTCTATAAGTTTCGCCGGGTTGTGTCAACCGGAATATGGGGCGATACGGCGCGGCGAAC
>JBMORB010000388.1:0-7462 GCA_049320925.1 Thermodesulfobacteriota bacterium
CGAAGGCCAAGCTGCGGGGCGCGGTTCTTTTGGTACTCTTCTTGCCGCCAAGAAAAGTACGCTGAAAAAAGAATTTGAAAGCATGGCGATATGGAGCGTCCCTATATTTTCAGAGCAATGTCTTCAATAGGGCCGGCCAATAAAAACCGGCCCTATTTCCCGGCCGCCAGTTCGGCCGCGAACAGGGCCGCGCCCAGGGCCCCGTTGATCTGCGGGTCCACGGGCAGGGTCCTGACCGGCACGCCCAGCCCTTCGGCAAGGGCGTTGAACATGCCGCTGTTTTTGGCCACGCCGCCGGTCATCACCACCTCTTCGCAGACCTCGATGCTTCTGGCCAGGGAGGCCACGCGGTTGGCCATGGCGTGGTGAAGGCCGCAGATGATGTCCCGGGTGTCCCGGCCCTCGTTGATCAGGGAAACCACCTCGGTTTCCGCGAATATCACGCACTGGTTGGAGATGCGGATTTTATCTCTGGCCTGGGCCGAAAGTGCGCCCATGTCGGCCAGATCCACTTCCAGGGCTTTTGCCATGACCTCCAGAAAACGGCCGGTGCCGGCCGCGCACTTGTCGTTGTAAATATACCGGACCACGTTGCCCTTGTCGTCGATGCGGATGGCCTTGGCGTCCTGGCCGCCGATGTCGATGATGGTGCGGACCGAAGGCAGGTTCCACCATGCGCCCCTGGCATGGCAGGAGATTTCGGAACAGGTGGTGTCGGCAAAAGAGACAAAATCCTTTCCATAGCCCGTGCCCACCGACGCGTTGATGTCGCCCCGGGCGATGCCGGCCTTTTCAGCCGCCAGTTGAAGCACCTCGTCGGCGGAGTCGGCCGGGTTCGCCTTCACGCGGATCACCTGGTGGCCGATGATTTTTCCGTCTTTTAAAACGACCGCCTTGGCGGTGAGGGAACCGATGTCGCAGCCTGCTGTAATCATGAAAAGTTCCTTTTACTTGTGTCCGTTGACGTTTTCAGACGCGAAGACCGCCGCGCCGATGGCGCCGGCCAGCTGGGGATCGGCCTTGCGGATTTTCCGAAGGCGCTGGCCGAGAAGCTTTTCCAGCGTGGCCACCACCCCGGCGTTTTTGGCCACGCCGCCGGTCATCACCACTTCTTTTTCGATCTTGACCGTGTTGGCCAGAATGGCCACCCGTTTGGCCATGGCGCTGTTGATGCCGGCGCCGATGTCCTCTATCGGGTGTTTGGAGTTGACATACTTGATCACGTCGGCCTGGGCCCATACCGTGCAGGTGGAGGCCAGGGTGATGGGGGCGCGGGATTTGGCCGAAAGCTGGCCCAGTTCGCCGATGTCGATGTGCAGCACGTCGGCCATGACTTCCAGGAAGCGGCCGGTGCCCGACGCGCACTTGTCGTTGGTAACAAAATTCTCCACCGTGCCGTCGGCGGCCAGCCGCATGGCCTTGCAGTCCTGGCCCCCGATGTCGATGACGGTGCGGGCCGAAGGCACCATCCAGTGCGCCCCCTTGCCGTGGCAGGCGATTTCAGAAAGGGCCTGGTTGACAAAGGGGATCTTGTCCCTGCCGTAACCGGTGCCCACGCACCAGGCGATTTGCGCCATGTCGACGCCGGCGGCGGCCAGGGCCGCTTCCATGACCTCATGGGCCGACGCCTCGGGCCTTGCCTTGGACCGGATGATGGCCGATCCGATGATTCTGTCTTCCTTCATGATAACGGCCTTGGATGTGAGGGAGCCCACATCACAGCCGGCGACAATGGTCATAGCAACCCCCTTACGGTAAAGAACTCTTCCAGCCGGGCCCGGGTGTTTTCCCAGGATTCCACCCGGTCGTCAAAAGCGTCGTCGTACATAATGAACGTGGGATAACCCAGTTTTTCCAGATCCCGGGCAAAGGGCTTGACCATGCCCCAGGTGTTGCGGCAGCCCGGCGTGCCGTTGTAGACGATGCAGTCCGCCTTGTAGGCCCGGGCCACGGCGATGGTTTCGTCCAGCCACATGTTGGGCTGGTCGTAGGGCCCCCGGATGGACCGGACCATGGGCAGCCGGGCGTTGAGCTGGGCGATGGAGTTGAGCATGGCCTCCTCGGACCCGGTGTCCATTTTATAGGCCGAGCCTTCCAGCCCTTTGGTATAGGTCGTGCCTTCCATGAAGGTCTTTGAAAGAATGGAGCCCAGGTGGGAGATGCCCTTGTCGTCCAGCCATTTCCAGAAGTTCATGTCCACGGTGTAGTGGTCGATGTAGCACAGGTAAAGCCGTCTCTTCTCAACGCCGGACTTGAGGCCCACGATTTTGTTTTCCGCGTTGTACCGGACCTGGTCCCGCATCTTTTCCAGCGCCCGGGTGTATTCGGGCAGACCCGAGCAGATGAACCGGCCCGCGTAGATGAACATGTTGTAGAGGGGCGGCACCGGGCAGGGGACCAGCATCTGCATTTCCTCCATGTCCGCGATGAGGGTGTCCTGTTTTTCCACTTCCAGCAGAACGGCTTTCAGCCGGTCATAATCCATTTTGTTGCCGGTCTGTTCCTCCAGAAACCGGATCATCTCCCGGTAGTCGTCCAGATGATACCGGTTGGTGCGGCCGTCATTCAGCCGCTGCGGGTAGTTGAGCTGATAGCACGGCTTGTTCAGGTAGCTGGAGGCAAAGGCAAAGGCGTTGGCGTTGGTGTCGCACACGCCCGGCGTGTCGCAGACCAGAAAATCCATCTCTTCCGCCAGGCCCGCCAGATAGGCGCCCAGAGAACCCCGCTGGGATGAGCAGGAGGTCTCGGTGAGACCCACTTCGCAGCCGAAGTCGAGATAATCGAAGGCGCCGCGCTTCCACAGCATGCCGGCCAGGGCCGACAGGATTTCAAAGGTCACGGGCACGGCGTCCACGGCGTAGAGAATGGCCGGTGAAAAACAGAAGGTGGTGGCCGCGATTTTTTTCCCCTTTTCATGGGCCGTGAGCAGGTTGTCGAAGAACTGGGCCATCATCTTTAAAAATGCCGCGCCGGGTTCGCCCTCCGCCAGAAGCGCCTCCAGGGATCCCCGGAAGTAGGGCACATACCGCATCAGGAGTTCCCTCTCCTTGGGCGTTCCGTCGGCTGCCCTGGCCGCGGCCATGACGCCGCGGTGCAGCATCCAGTCAAAGTTATATTCCGTCAGTTCCGCTCTCATGGGTGCCTCCCGAGTTTTGGATGGGGGTTATTTCGATATTCTTTCCAGAAACGCCTGAATCCGCATCTGCATGCGGCCGGTGTCCGTGAGCGGGCCGTATTCCCGCTCGATTTTCAGGCAGGGAATGCCCGCTTTTTCAAGGTCGCGCTCCAGGAGGCCGTGTTCCGAACCGTGCAGGTCGCAGAACCGGATGTTCTGCATGATCACGCCGTCGATGGCGGCCGCGTCGATTTTAGCCTTCAGGATCGCCAGCCGTTCCTGGTATTTGCCGAACATGCGGGGGCAGGTGCATTCTCCCAGATAGCCCTCGGCCATGGCCTCCACCGGGTCCCCGGTCTCGGCCACCAGGTTGCCTTCGTAGCGTACGCCGAAACAGAGGTTTTCCGCCACCACGATGGCGGTGGGGTTTTTTTCGATCAGTTCCACGATCTGAATGTCGTCGCTGATGCTGCCGATGACCAGAATCCGTTTTTTGCCGGCCGAGACCGAAGGCCGGGTTTTCAGGCTTTCCATGAGCCCCTGCAGTTTTTCCGTATACAGGTCCCGTGGCATGACCGTTCCGGCCACGGCCACGGCAAAGGCCTCGGTTCCGGTGATGGGGACTTCCGGCCGGGTGCGGATTTCCTCCAGTTCCTTGAGCAGCGTCCGGCCCCGGTTGTAAAGGGCGATGGCATGGCAAAGCCCGTCGTTGTCGATGGTGACCGAAAAGTGCTGCTCCACCGCCGCGATAAGTGCCCGGAGCTCTTCCTTGAACCATTTCATACCGTGGGGCAGGGTCTTGTGGGGGACATCAAAGTAGTAGAAAAAGGGCGGCACGATTCCCGGATAGTCCTCCCCGGCTTTGCGCCAGCACTCATCCAGGCGACGCATGGCATCGCAGCCGGGCGTGATGATGGCGCCGCTCAGAAAGCTGTATTTACCCTTGCCGGCCAGTTGCAGGATGCATTTGGGAAAAGAACAGATAAACGGGCCGAAATAGGCGTCGCCGATGTCCGTTCCTTCGGTTTCAATGCCCCGAATGCGGACCGGCAGAATCCCGGCGGCGTAAAATATTTCCGAAGGAACGTAAGAGCAGGTATAGCCCACGATTTTTTTTCCGGACGCCTGCCAGTCCCGAATCGAGGAGTTGAAAATCGTGGTGGTGGCCTCGTAAAAAGAATTGGTCATTTCAATCCGCCTCCCTGTCCTTTAATAAAGCGGCCAGCAGGTTTCTTGCGGCTCTTGCGCCGTCTTCAAATTCATCATCACCCCCGGCCAGGGATTTTAAAATTCCCCTGGCCAGGGGGGGCACCAGCGCCCGGGCCAGAGGCAGCAGCGCCTCTCCGACCACCTCGCCGGCCTTTTCGATGACTTCCGACACGCCGTACAGGTCCAGGGCGTCCACCAGGGCGGCCGCCTTGTCCCGGATTTCGGCCGGCCGGTCTTCCAGCAGGCGTCCGGCCAGCAGGGCCGCGGCATTGACGATATTGGCGCCTTCCTGAAGGTCGAGGTTCGCCAGAGACGTTCCAAGGGCGTTGTTGATCACCTCCGGGTCCATGGACTCAAGGACGGATGCCCGCCGGCTGGCGGCTCGAATGCGGGCGTTGTGCACCCCGCTTTGGCTGGCCATGCCGCCGGCCAGCAGGTCCGGGTTGGCCGCCAGAACATCGGTCATGGCGGCGTGGGCCTGGCCTTTGAGCTCGGCCAGGGCGGTTCTGGCTTTCCACAACAACGCGCCGTCTGTCTGCTTTGCGATGGCGTCGAGCAGGGCGGAAAGGTCGTTGGGCATCTGCGGGGCGCCCGACTCGCCGATCAGGGCGCTGCCCACATGAAACTGGCGGGCCTGTTCCGCCATCGCGTTCACCAGGCGGCCCACGGCCCGGGCGTCGATTTCCCGCAGCATCGACAGGATCACGTCGGCCACCATGTCCGGCGTGCCGTTGTCGTTAAAGGCGCCCAGGGTTTCGGCCAGGGCGTCAACGGCGATATTGGCGATCGACGGCGCCAGGGCCACCAGGGAGATCACCTTGCCCGGATAGTTCCACAGGGTTTGATTGGCCATTCGAATCAGGGCCGTGATGTCGGGCGCGCTTGACTCGAAAAACTCCTTGAGTTCGCCGAAATCCATGGCCCGAACCCATTTTTCAAAGGCCGGGGCAATGACGCGGGACAGAAATTCCGGGTCGTTTTTATGAGTGTCGTTGGCCGTCCGAAGGCAGATCGTGAGCAGTTCGGCGCTTTTGCCGGTGCTCATGTGGCCGATCAGGTGGCGGACCATCTCCTTTTTGCGGTCGGTGTCCAGGGACTCGATGGTCCTGGCAGTGTCCACGGCCACGGAAAGAAAGGCGTCCGTGGCCGCGCCCAGCCGGGCCGAAAGGGTCTCCATGAAACGGTCGTCCGCGGCCAGGTCGTGTATGTGGGGAGCCCGGCCCATGGCTGTTTTGTCCAGCATGGCGTTCTGAATGTCGCCGCCGGCAATACCGGCAACCATTTTCCGGGCGCCGGTGCGGACCGGTCCGGTGCCGCTTTCGGCCCAGACGCGAAGCAGTTCAGGCATCAGGGTAGCCACCAGCGTTCGCATTTCCCGGGTGTCCGCGATCTGCCGCAGTATATCCCCCGGCGGGGACTGGCCGGATTTCCGGCCCGGTGCAACAGGGTTCTGGTTGTCTGTCATATGCGCTTTCTCCTGTCTGATGCCGCGGCCACTGAAGCGGGCCGTTCATTATATATAGGGGATGCTCCGGTCCGGACACGGCCTTGCCGCGGATCCTCCCGGCCGGTGATGAGATGAAGACCCTGTTTAAGGGTCTTCATGGCCACATTTTTTTCCTTTGCGACATATTCGATAACCGTTTTGACCGCCATTTTGCCGTCGTTGTTCTGAAGATAACGGTTGCCCCTTTCAAGGATCTCCAGGTTCTCCTCCAGGTTTTCGCTGCGCAGCGAAAGGGTGAGAAACTGCATGCGGCGCACCCCGTGCAGAAGGTCCATGATCATGTCCACCAGCAGGGGGTTTTTCGCGCTTTTCAGACAGTGCAGGGCAAACTCGAAAAAAGCGGTGTGGTAGCCGGCCACATCCTTTTTTGCCACGGCCTGTCCGGCCCGGACCACGGCGGCGTTGATGGCGGAAAGTTCGTCGGCCGTGCTTTTGGCCGCGCACTGTTCCGCGGCCAGCACAATCAGTGCCCCGGCAACGTCGTAGAGATCCTCTATACCCTGCTCGGAAAGTTCGGTCACCCGGGTGCCTTTGCGGGGCACCTGCTCGACCAGGCGCTGCTTTTCCAGCAGGCGCAGGGCTTCCCGCACCGGGCTGCGGCTGACCTTGAGCTCGGCTGCCAGTTGGGCTTCCCGAATGTTTTCGCCGGGCAAAAGTTCCAGCCGCACAATTTTTTCTCTAATAATTTCGGCAATCTGTTCGGGCAGGTTTTGAGCGACGGGGAATGTCATGGCGCCTCAATTTTATAAAGACAGTTTTAATAAGTCGATTGTCGGCAATATACCGTTTTGGTCGGAGGGTGTCAATAGAAATTTCAAAACGAATCATTCAAATCGAAATCGGCATCGCAATCGCAATCGTAATCGAAACGTTATTGGGCTTTGCCGATACCAGGCGGCGAGGAACATAAACCAAAGAGAATCGAATTGGGCCAAGTTAGAAAAAATTACAAAAACCTTCTGTTCCCATTGCGGAGCAAAGCGACGAAGCAATCTTGCGTCATACGTATTCGGCAAAGATTGCTTCGCCTTCGGCTCGCAATGACCGTCGATTTCGATCCCGATCCCGATAGCGATAGCGATTTGGAGGTCCCCTGTTTGACGGAGCGGGGAAAAACATTGACACGGGAAAGCGGATTGATATAAACAATGGCTGTAATCGCGGATTCTTATCTTTTCATTTACCAGCAGAGACGACCAGCGCCACGCACCCTGTTGCGGCATGGCCTGTGAGCTGAATAAACAGCAAGGAGACAAACCATGAGGATTCAGTCAAAAATAAAGCAAAACAGAACAGCGGCGGCCCTTCTGGGCGTTCTGATGAGCCTGGCCCTTTTGCTGGCCCTGCCCGGCGCGGCAACGGCGGCCGACTATTATATTGCCACCACGGGCAGCAATACATCCGGCGACGGGTCGGTTGGCAATCCCTGGCAGACCCTGCATTATGCCGTTAATAATGTATTCGGCCCCAGTGACACCATTCACGTGGCGGCCGGAATTTACGGCGTGTCCCTTGAGGGAGACACTGTGCTTGAACTGTTGGAAATGCAGGGCATTACCATTGCCGGGGACCCGGCCGGCGGTTCTGTTCTCGATGTGTCCGGCGCCGCTACCTGGACTTCCGGTATAACG
>JBMORB010000389.1:0-7443 GCA_049320925.1 Thermodesulfobacteriota bacterium
GTCTGATCACTGGGGCTGGGAATGCAGTTACCACCCCAGGCGGCCATCATGCTCTTCCGGTACGGTTTCTGATCATAGCTGATGCGGACCATGAATATTTTGCACTCCAATCCGAACTGGGAACAGGCATAGGAAAGGGCACTGCCCCACTGACCGGCGCCGGTTTCCGTGGTCAGCTTCTTGATACCGAACTCTTTATTATAGTAGGCTTGAGCCACGGCCGTGTTGGGTTTGTGGCTTCCCGCGGGACTCACGCTTTCGTTTTTGTAGTAGATCTTCGCCGGTGTGCCCAGGGCTTTTTCAAGATTACGCGCCCGGATCAGGGGAGAAGGCCGCCATACCGTAAGGATGTCGAGAACCTTGTCCGGAATGGTGATCCACCGCTCGGTGCTGACCTCCTGTTCGATCAGGTTCATGGGGAATACCGGGGCCAGAGAATCGGGGCCCACGGGATTGCCGTCGGGTCCCAGCGGCGGGTTCATTTTAATGTCCGCGAGAATGTTGTACCACTGACGCGGAATCTCGTCTTCTGTCAAAAAAATTTTTCGGGACGTCATAGCTGCTCCTTGCTGTTCGTTTTATTCATCATTAATCGGGAAGGTCCTCGTCCGCCCCCCCCATTTCCTTGTTTATCCGGTCCAGCACACCGTTGATAAAGGCACCGGACTCGTCGGTACCGAATTTCTTCCCAATCTCAATGGCCTCGTTGATGGCCACCCGGGGCGGCACATCGTCACAGTAAAACATCTCAAAGATGGCGATGCGCATGACGTTGCGATCCACCGCCGACATGCGGCTTATCTTCCAGTGTTCGGAACTTTCAGCCAGCAGGGTATTGATTTTCTCCCACTGTTCCCTGACCCCGCGGACCAGGTAAAAAAAATGGGGAAAGGTCTTTTCCGAAATATTGAACCTTCCGCAAAACGCCTCCAGCCATGTTTCAAAGTCCCCGGCCTCGTTCAAGTCGTAGGAAAAAAGAAACTGCAACGCAAGTTCCCGTGCTCTGCGCCTGCTTGCCATAAGGGTTTATCCAGGGTTACGCCCGTGTTACCACTTCCATCAGGTTGGCCATTTCCACGGCCGCCACCGCCGCGTTCCACCCCTTGTTGCCCGCCTTGGTGCCGGCCCGCTCAATGGCCTGCTCAATGGTGTCGGTGGTAACGATACCGAAAATCACCGGCACGGAAAACTCCAGGCTGACCTGGGCGATCCCCTTGGACACCTCCGCGCACACATAGTCAAAATGGGGGGTCGATCCCCGGATCACCGCGCCCAGGCAGATGATGGCGTCATAGTCACCCTTTTCCGCCATCTTCTTTGCCAGCAGCGGAATTTCAAAAGCGCCGGGAACCTTGATAATGTGAATGTCCTTGTCCGCCGCGCCGTTTCGGACCAGCGCGTCCACGGCCCCGGCCACCAGCCTGTCGGTGATGAAATCATTGAACCGGCTGGCGATCAGGGCAAAGGTCTTGCCTTTTGCCGAAAGACCCGCTTCCATAAGTTTGGGCATCGCTTTTCTCCTTTTACCTTACCCGTTGTCCCCGGCATGCCTCAACCGGGCCGACAAAGGGCTGTTGACGCATGTTTCAATTTTTATAATGGTTTTCGGGTTATTTTGCAACATGCAAACCGCTTTCATTCACCGCCGAAAATCCCGGCGCGCCTTGTTTTCACCCTTTTCAGGGCGTGCAGTCCAGATTCAGCAGGTGACCCATCTTGAGCTTCTTGCATTCCAGATAGCGTTTGTTGTGCTCGTTGGGCGTGATCTCGATGGGAACCTGCTCCACCACCGACAGGCCATAGCCCTCGAGGCCAACGATCTTCTTGGGATTGTTGGTGATCAGCCGCATCTTCTTCACGCCCAGATCGGCCAGCACCTGTGCCCCGATGCCGTAATCGCGGAGATCGGCCTTGAAGCCGAGCTTTTCGTTGGCTTCCACCGTGTCATAGCCCTCATCCTGCAGGTTATAGGCCTTGAGCTTGTTCACCAGGCCGATGCCCCGGCCTTCCTGCCGGACATAAAGGAGGACGCCGGAGCCCTCTTTCCCCATCATTTCCATGGCCCTGTGCAGCTGGTTGCCGCAGTCGCACCGCATGGAGCCGAAGATATCACCGGTCAGACACTCGGAATGGACCCTGACCAGCACCGGCTTTTCAGGATCGATCGTTCCCTTGACCAGGGCGATGTGCTGGTAGTCTTCCATGTCGTTCTCGTACACGATCACCTTGAAGTCACCGCCGTACAGGGAGGGCACCTCCGCTTCCACCACCCGGCGCACAAACGACTCGGTACGCATGCGGTACTCAATCAGGTCCGCGATGGTGCAGATGCCGATACCGTGGATTTTGCTGAACTCCTCCAGCTGGGGCATACGGGCCATGGTGCCGTCGTCGTTCATGATCTCACAGATGACGCCGGCGGGCTTCAGCCCGGCCAGCCGGGCCAGATCCACCGACCCCTCGGTCTGGCCGGCCCGCACAATGACCCCGCCCCGCCGGGCCCGCAGCGGAAACACATGGCCCGGCCGCACCAGGTCGGACGGCTTGGCGCCGTCGGCCACGGCGGCCAGAATCGTGGTGGCCCGGTCCGCGGCCGAGATGCCGGTGGTTACGCCGTGCTTGGCCTCTATGGAAACGGTAAACCCGGTCTGAAAAGGAGACGTATTCTTGTTCACCATCAAAGGCAGGTCCAGCTCCTCCACCTTTTTCGCGCTTAAGGCCAGACAGATCAGGCCCCGGCCGAACCTGGCCATGAAGTTGATCACCTCGGGGGTCACCTTTTCCGCGGCGATCATCAGGTCTCCTTCGTTCTCGCGGTCCTCGTCATCCACGAGAATCACCATCTTGCCCGCGCGGACTTCCTTTATTGCGTCCTCAATACTCAATACTGCCATGTCGATCTCCTGTCTTGCTCAAATTTCAAAGCGGCGGGGATATTTCCCGCCACGATATGATCTACATAAATCCTGTCTTTGCCAGAAATTCCATGTCAATGGAACCGCCCGGCTTCTTTCCCCCGGCGCCGGGTCTGCCCCCGGAAAGAAAATGCTCCACGTACTTGCCGATGATATCGGTCTCGATGTTGACGGCGTCACCGCTGTTGCGAAAACCGATGGTGGTCATCGCCGCCGTATGGGGGATGATGCTCAACGATACGTGGGTCGGCCCGCAGTCGTTGACCGTCAGGCTGATGCCGTCCACGGCCACCGATCCTTTTTTCACCATGTACCGCCCGATTTCCGGAGGCAGGCCGATGGTGACCAGGACGGCGTTTCCCGCGTTCTTCTTGCTCTGGATCACGCCGGTGCCGTCAATATGGCCGGTCACCAGATGGCCGCCCAGCCGGTCGGAGAACCGCAGGGCCCGTTCCAGGTTGACCTTTTCCCCGGCCCGCAGGTTCCCCAGTGTGGTTTTCGAAAGGGTTTCCGGCGCCACGTCGGCTTCGAACCGGAGGCCATCGAAGGTCACCACGGTGAGGCAGGCCCCGTTTACCGCGATGCTGTCCCCCACCTTTGTATCATCGATGGCGAACCCGGCCTCCACGCGGATGCGCCGTCCCCGGTCCGCTGACGGCCGCAGGTCCTTGATCACGCCGAATCCTTCAATAATACCGGTAAACATCAGCCCATATATCCTTCAATCATGATGTCATCGCCGAACCGCAAAACCGAAATGTCCCGCACCGGCAGGGCATCTGCCATCCGCTCCGGTCCGGCGCCCGCGCACACGGGCACACCGTCGTCCCCACCCAGGATTTTGGGCGCGTAAAAAAAGCAGACCTTGTCCACGATGCCGGCGGCAAAAGCGGAGCCGATTACACGGGCGCCGCCCTCGATCAGCAGGCTGGTGACGCCCGCTTTTCCCAGGTCCTCCATCAGCCGGTCCAGGTCGATACGGCCGTCCGCCAGGCCGGCATCCAAAAACCGGGCTTTTGCCTTCAGCCGGTCCCGTTTTGCCACGTCATGATCCGGCCCCACCACCATCATTGTTCCGGCGGACGAATCAAGCCCGAAAAGCGCGGCATCCTCCCGGATGGAAAGGTGGGTATCCAGCACGACCCGCATGGGGTCTTTGGTCCGCGTGCCTTCAATGCGGGCCGTGAGCCGGGGGTTGTCGGCATTGACCGTTCCCACGCCCACCAGAATCGCGTCCGAGGCGTGGCGCAGTTTGTGCACAAAGGCCCTTGAGGCTTCGCCGGAAACCCACCGGGAGTCGCCGGCGCGGGTGGCGATGCGGCCGTCCAGGGTCATGGCGCATTTGACCGTCACAAAGGGACGGCCCGTGATGATATATTTGGAGAACCACTCCAGCTGCTTTTTCGCCTCCGACTCACAAACTCCAACGGTAACGGCGGTCCCATTGGCCTGAAGATACTCGATGCCGCCGCCGGCCACGTGGGGGTTGGGATCGCGCATGGCCACCACCACCCGGGCAATGCCGGCGTCACATATTTTCCGGGTGCACGGCGGGGTCCGGCCCGTGTGGTTGCAGGGTTCCAGTGTGACGTAAAGGTCGGCGCCCCGGGCCAGCTCCCCGGCGTCATCGATGGCCGCCACCTCGGCATGGGCCTTTCCGGCCGCCGCGTGAAAGCCCTTTCCCACCACCCGGCCGTCCCGCACCACCACGGCGCCCACAATGGGATTGGGAGAGGTGAAGCCCCTCCCCCTTTCGGCCAGGCCCAGGGCCATCCTCATAAAATAATGGTCATCCATTGCTCATACTGCCTTTACGGGATGTGTCACGAACCGGTCAGGCCACCGGCGGCAGCTCGCGGGAAAGCAGGTCTACTGTTTTTTCAGCAGGCTCTTCAGCTCGGAGTAAAAGTCGTGCACGTCCTTGAACTCCCTGTAGACGGAGGCAAACCGCACATAGGCCACGTCATCCAGTGAGTGAAGCTTTTTCATCACCTTTTCGCCGATGATGCTGGACGGGATTTCGTGCTCGCCCATTTCCATCAGGTCCTGCTCCAGCTCGCTGATGAACGCTTCAATGACGTTGACGCTGATGCTGCGTTTCTGGCAGGCGCTCATGATACCGGCCCGCACCTTGTCCTTGATGAATTCCTCCCGCCGCCCGTCCTTCTTGACCACCATGATCGGCGCCCTTTCCGCGTGCTCATAAGTGGTAAACCGCCGGTTGCACGCCAGGCACTCCCGCCGCCGCCGGGTCTCGGTGTCGTCCCTGCTCAACCGCGAATCGATCACCTTGTTGTCAAGCGAACCGCAGAACGGGCACTTCATTACAGTCTCCTTTGTTCAGGGCAGCCGGACCAGTTCCACTCCGGCCTCGGCCAGCATCTCCAGGGACATGGGGTCATCGTATCCGTCTTTATAATAAATCGCCTTGATGCCGGCGTTGATGATCATTTTAGCGCAGATGGAGCAGGGCTGGTTGGTGCAATAAAGCGAAGCTCCCTGAATCGAGACGCCGTGAAAGGCCGCCTGGATGATGGCGTTCTGTTCGGCGTGAATGCCCCGGCACAGTTCGTGGCGCTCGCCGGACGGCACGTTGAGTTTCGCGCGAAGGCAGCCGGTGTCGACGCAGTGGGTCACGCCGGCCGGCGCGCCGTTGTATCCGGTGGACAGGATCCGCTTGTTCTTGACGATCGCGGCCCCCACGCGCCGCCGCAGGCAGGTGGACCGCTTGGCCACCAGTTCGGTAATCTCCATGAAATAGGTGTGCCAGTCGGGACGGGCCGGCGTATCGGTGCGCGGTTTATCCATTGTCATTGTCGCGGTACAGCGGAAAGGCTTCGCACAGTTCGGTCACCCGCTTGCGGGTCGCCTGAATCACGGTGTCGCTGGTGATGTTTTTCAGCACATCCACGATCAGCCGGGCCACCGTCGCCATTTCCGGCTCCTTCATGCCCCGGGTGGTCATCACCGGCGTGCCGATGCGCACGCCGCTGGTGACCGTTGGGTTTTCCGTGTCAAAGGGCACGGCGTTCTTGTTTAAGGTCAGGCCGGCCCGTTCCAGGGCCTCCTCGGCGGCCTTGCCGGTGACGCCGATGTTGCGCAGGTCGGCCAGCATCATGTGGTTGTCGGTGCCGCCGGAAACCAGCTGAATGCCCAGGTCGGTCAGGTGGCCGGCCAGTGCCCGGGCGTTTTTCACCACCTGGCGCTGATAGGCCTTAAAATCGTCGGACAGGGCCTCGCCAAAGGCCACGGCCTTGGCCGCGATCACGTGCATCAGGGGACCGCCCTGAATGCCGGGGAATATCTCTTTGTTCAGTTCCTTGCCGAAATCCTCCCTGGCCGAAAGAATCAGCCCGCCCCGGGGGCCGCGCAGGGTCTTGTGCGTGGTGGAAGTGACCACGTGGGCGTGGGGGACCGGCGACGGGTGGACGCCCGCCGCCACCAGCCCGGCGATGTGGGCCATGTCCACCATGAAATAAGCGCCCACCGACGCGGCGATCTGCGCGAACGTTTCAAAGTCCAGGGTCCGGGGATAGGCGCTGGCGCCGGCAATGATCATTTTCGGCCGGTGGGTCTTGGCCAGGTCGGCCACCTGGTCAAAATCGATGGTACCGGTCTCCTTTTTCACGCCGTAATGCTTGAAATCATACAGCCGGCCGGAAAAACTCACCGGGCTGCCGTGGGTCAAGTGCCCGCCGTGGGCCAGGTTCATGCCCAGCACGGTGTCGCCGGGGGCAAGCATGGCGAAATACACGGCCATGTTGGCCTGGGAGCCGGAGTGGGGCTGAACGTTCACGTAGGCGGCGTTAAACAGCCGTTTGGCGCGGTCGATGGCGATCTGCTCGGCCACGTCCACATAATGGCAGCCGCCGTAATAGCGCTTGCCCGGATACCCTTCGGCATACTTGTTGGTCAGCACGCTGCCCTGGGCCGCCATCACGGCCCGGCTGGCGATATTTTCCGAGGCGATCAGTTCCAGGTTGTTCCGCTGCCGCTCCTCCTCCTGGGCCACGGCCCTGGCCACCTCGGGGTCCTGCTGCGCCAGATGATCAATGGTCATTCTCACAGCTCCACCATTCCCGCCGCGGCACGCGCCGCGGTCCTCCATCCCTGCGTTACAGCCGTTTCGTGATAAAATCCACCGCGTCCTTCACGGTCATGATCTGCTCGGCTTCCTCGTCCGAGATTTCGATGTCGAACTCATCCTCCAGAGACATGAGCAGCTCGACAATATCCAGCGAATCGGCGCCCAGGTCGTTGATAAACTGGGCATCCGGCCGGATTTCACTGGGGTCTATCTCAAGCCGTTCCGCTAAAATACGCTTCACCTTGTCTTCAATGGACATGCTGTTTCTCCTTTTGCCGCTTGAACCGCTCCGGAACCGGACGGACGCTCTGGCGTCTAATTTTGTATATTTTTCACCGGGGGCTTTTGCCCTGCCGGCTGTTTACCGCTGTATGGCGGCCTTACATGTACATGCCGCCGTTGACATGAATCACCTGGCCGGTAATGTAGGCCGCCGCGTCG
>JBMORB010000390.1:0-7409 GCA_049320925.1 Thermodesulfobacteriota bacterium
GAGAAAGATTAGGCAGTGGGGGGCGCGGGGAAGTACCGGTGGTAGATGGCTTCCTGCTCGTCCAGGATCTCGTTGAGCACCGCCATGGTGGTCAGGGGATTCATGATCACGCACCGCAGTACCACGATGCCCTTTTCATACTGCCGCCGCATCAGCGTGGTGCGCGACACAAAGCTTTTGCCCGCCTCCCGCTGTACCCGCTGGACCGTCTTGTTGATGTGATTGAGAGTGTGGACGGCCCGGACCCGCTCTTCGTCGGTGCCGTTTTGCACCACTTCCTTGAGCGGCGCCGGGCAGACCCGGTAGGTCAGAATGTTGAGCTGGGGCCGGGTCACCAGTTCGAACAGCTCCCGCCGCCCGATCTCGTCGGCCAGTTGCCGGGCCGTGTCAATACCGTGCTCGATGAGCAGGCCGTATCCCTTTTTGCCCATGATTTTCAAGGCGCTGTCCAGCACCAGGGAGTTGGCCTCCCTTGAGCCGGCCAGGGACCGGATGCCCAGGTCCACCGAGCCGGGCCGGTTCACGTAGTTGGCGTGGTAGGCCACGGCGTCCATGATGCGCGGGTCCTTGAAATAGATCATGCCGCAGCTCATGGGCATGTAGAACTGCTTGTGGCCGTCGATGGTCACCGAATCGGCCATTTCGATGCCGTCGAGCAGGTGGCGGTGGGTGTCGGAAAGAATCGTGGGCCCTCCCCAGGCAGCGTCCACGTGGAAAAAGAGTTTTTCCCTGGCGCACAGCTCACCGATCTGCCGCAGCGGGTCCACGGCCCCGGTTTCCGTGGCGCCGGCAATGCCCACCACCGCCACAATGGCGGTGTCGCCCCGCTGTTTGATCTCCGCGATGGTCCGTTCAAGGCACCCGATGTCCAGGCGATGTTCCCTGTCCACGTCGATGGCGATGATGTTCCGGTTGCCGATGCCGAGGATGCCCCCGGCTTTTCTCAATGAGTAGTGTCCTCGCCGGGAGACCAGAATAACGGCGCGCCTGACCCCGTATTCCTGAAAGGCCGCCACCGCGCCATCGGCCTCGATGCCGGCAAAATCGTTTCGCGGGGCGAAGAAGGTGTTGCGGGCCACCCACAGGGCCGTGATGTTGGCCGTGGTGCCACCCTCCACGAAGCTGCCCAGGGTGGTTTCCGGGTTCTGCACGTGCTCGCAGTAAAAATCCTCGGGGAACCGGTAGATCAGGCGGTGGATTTTGGCCAGCACCTGTTTTTCAAGGATGGAGAAAATTTTGGAGGTTTCCAGCTTGACCAGGTTCTGGTTGAGAGCCGCGGCAATGGTTTTCAGGTGAACCATGAAAAAGGGAATGGCGGAAGTCATGTGGCCCACAAAGTAGGGGGATGCCACGTTGACGCCGTAGGGAGATATGTCCCGGATCAGTTCCTGAATGACTTCGAAGAGCTTTTTTTCCGGGTTGTCCTCGATGGTGGTGCTTTTGAACCGCCGGGCAAGGGCCTTGAGGCTGACGTCCTCGGTGATGCCCACGTGCTTGGCCAGAAACTCGTGCAGACCGAAGAGGATCTGCTCCATGTACTTGATCAGGGTGGTCCGGCACGCCTCGTCTTCGGGCCGGATAAAGACCCGCATCAGAGCGTTCCAGTCGGCGATCAGCGGTTTATGACCGGCCTGCGCGGCTTTTTCGTCCTGTGGGGCGTGGCTGCTTGAGGTGTTTCGCATGACTCCGGCGCTGCAACGCTTGTTCTTGTCTGCCCGGCCCCCGGCGCTTTGCCCGCGGGGCGTTCCCGTGCCTTAAAAACGCGGAGGGATTATAACATCATGCGCCCGGCGAATCCAAAGAAAAAGTTTTCAAACAGTTCCGGCAGAATGACGCCGCCGGCGCCTGGCGGGGTTGTGTTGTGGCCGCCCGGTGGAAGCCGTTTACCCGGATGGAAAGCAATAACGGGCACACTGGCCCTCTGACGGACAAAAGATGCGTAAGGCCGGAAAATACGCGGGGGCGCAGAATTTTGCGCCCCCGCGAAAGAGGTCAACGGACCGGTCCGTTGGTTGTGTGCAGTAAAGCCCGAGGTCTTATTTTTTGTTCAGGGCCGCCTGAACCTCCTCGGTGAGGGTCGCGGCTTTTTCCTTGACCGCGGTCACCACGGCCGTGACTTCTTCATAAGCGGCCGCTTCAATGGACGGGTCCAGTCCCGCGACAGACGCTTCCATCTCGGCCACCGCCGTCTTGTAGGTCGCCACGTTGACCTTGGGTTTCTTTCCCTTGGCGGGCGGGGGAACCATATCCAGCAGGGCCTTTAAGGCGTTAATGGCCTCTGTGGCTTCATTTTGGGCGGTCAACGCGGCTTCCTTTGCCGCGGCTGCCGCGGCTGCCTCGGCCTCGGCCTTGCGCTGGGCCGCGATAGCCGGAAGGTTTTCCGCCTCGGCCGTGACCGCGGTCAGCATTTCCTGGGCTTTGTCATATTTCTTGAAAAGAAGCTTTCCGTCCTGGGCCTTGACCTCGGCCAGGGCCGCTTCCAGATTCTGCTTTAACGCATTGAGTTCTTCGGCGGCATAGGTTTCGGTGTCCGCATTGATCACCGACTCGACCTTGGCCTTTGCGTCCTCTATCACCTGGACCGGCGCCTTTGCGCAACCCGCCATCATCAACGCCCCCACCAGTCCGATAACAATTAAAAGCCGCACCTGTTTCATGACAACGCCTCCTTTTTGGACAAAAGATGTTTTATTTCCCGCAGCATTATCTTACCCGAACAGGGAACCACGTTTTCCCGCCGGTATGGATTTGTCTGTCTTCTAACAAGATTTATCAGGGGTGTCAATATCCATGGATTTCTAAGGTGCCAAAATTTCGACGGATAAGCCGCGGTGTCGCCTGGAAGGCGTTGGCCGGGTCGGATGCCGCCGGCCGGCGAGAGGAAGGAGAAGCAAGACCAGGCGACAAGGCCGGAGGTGCGGGTGTGAAGTGCGTGACGGGAAACGGGAGCGTGCGGTAAACCCCGTTAAAACATTGACACATCCTGCCGGGCTTGCTATAGATAGGGGCCGTTGAAAGCGCCCTTCTGGTTCATGGTCCTGATGTGCCGGCCGTCCATGAACCAATTGTTTTCATTGAGGAGTGTTATTCGCTGGGGCCGTTTTTTTGTTTATGGCCGGCCAGCGCGCGCGGTATACCCGATAAAATGTAAATAAGGATTATATATTGAAGACCAACAAAAGGATTACCCAGCTTTCGGTTTTTCTGGAAAACCGTTCCGGCCGGATCGGCACTATTGCTTCAGTCCTGGGCCAGGCCGGGGTGGACCTCCGGGCGCTGTCTCTGGCCGACAGCTCCGATTTCGGTATTTTGCGGCTGATCGTGGACGACAATGAAAAGGCCGTTGCCGCGCTTAAGGAAAAAGGCTTTATCGTCAAGCGCAACGAAGTGCTGGCGGTCCAGATGCCGGATGAGGCCGGGTCGCTGGCCAGAACCCTGGAAGCCATCGAGGGCCAGGGCCTGAACATCGAGTACCTGTATGCCATCATTCAGAAGCCGGGCGAATACGCGGTGCTGATTTTCCGTTTTGACGACGTGGATCACGCCATTGCCTGTCTGGAGGCCGCCAATATTCGGCTGCTGGACGACGCGGATCTGGCTGAAAAATGATTTTTTGTGACAGGGTCGGGACCGGCGCGGGGGCGTATGCGGTCGCCCGACACGGACAGCGGACATCAACAACACAACAGGAGGAAGGGAAATGAAGAAAAAGGTTCTGGCGCTGGCGGCGGTTCTGATTCTCGCCATGATTTGCGGCGGCATGGTGTATGCCGACTCAAAGGAATACAAGGTCGGGTGCGTGTTTGCCGTCACCGGCAAGGCCGCCTGGCTGGGTGAGCCCGAGAAAAAGACCGTGGAAATGCTGGTCGAGGAGATCAACGCCGCCGGCGGGATCAACGGCCGCAAGCTCAAGCTGATCATCGAGGATGACCAGGCCGACAACACGGCCGCGGTCAACGCGGTCAAGAAGCTTATCAACAAGGACAAGGTGTGCGCGATTATCGGCCCGTCGGTTTCCGGCGCCACCATGGCTGTTATCCCGGTCATGCAGGAAGCCCAGATTCCCCTGGTTTCCTGCGCCGCCGCCGCGGCCATTGTTGAACCCGTGGCTGAACGGAAGTGGATTTTCAAGACCCCCCAGAAAGACAGCGACGCGGTCCGGCGGATTTACGAGCACATGATTTCCAAAGGCATCAAGGACGTGGGCCTGATCACCGCCACCAGCGGGTTCGGCAACGCCGGCCGCACCCAGCTCAAGGACCTGGCCGCCGAATACAAGATGAACATCGTGGCCGATGAGACCTATGCGCCCTCCGATACGGACATGACCGCGCAGCTGGTCAACATCCGGAAGGCCAACGCCAGGGCGGTCATCAACTGGTCCATTGAACCGGCCCAGTCCATTGTTCCCAAGAACATGAAGCAGCTGAACATGACGATCCCCCTTTACCAGAGCCACGGCTTCGGCAACATCAAGTACGCGGAAGCCGCGGGTGAAGCCGGTGAGGGCATCATCTTCCCGGCCGGCCGTCTTCTGGCCGTGGATACCCTTGCCGATGACCATCCCCAGAAGGCCGTGCTGGCCGCCTACAAGGCAAAGTATGAGGCCAGGTACAACGAGCCGGTGAGCACCTTCGGCGGCCATGCTTACGACGCGCTGCATATCGTGGTCAACGCCCTTAAAAAAGCCGGCGACGACCCGGCCAAGCTGCGCGACGCCATTGAGACGTCCGAGTTCGTGGGCACCGGCGGTGTATTCAAGTTCTCGGCCACCGATCACACCGGCCTGGACAAGAACGCCTTTGAAATGCTGACCGTCAAGGGCGGCAAGTTTGTCGTTCTCGGCAAATAGCCCCTCGGTGAAGAACAGGCACCTCGCGTGGGGGGAGGACTCCCCCCACGCTTTTTTATGAATGATCGGAAATGTGAGCGGTTTCCTGAAAGGGACGTGGTCAAAGAATGGATTCGGGCGGACCTTTTTCGGATTTTCTGCAGTTCCTGTTCATGGGTATTCAGCGGGGCTGCATCTACGCCATGGTTGCCATGGGGTTTAACATCATCTACAACGCCACCGGCATCATCAACTTCGCCCAGGGCGAATTCGTGGTGCTGGGCGGCCTGATGATGGTCACCCTGACCATGGTCCTGCATCTGCCCATGCCCCTGGCCTTTGCCCTCACCGCCGTTTTTGTCATGGCCGTGGGAGTCGCCATGGAGCGCGGCACCATCAACCCGGTGAAAAGCCCGTCCGTGCTGCGGCTGATCATCATCACCATCGCGGTGTCCATTCTGATCAAGGGCGCCGCCATGCTCTTCTGGGGCAAGGAATCCCGCCACATGCGGCACTTTTCCGGAGAGCAGAGCCTTCACGTGCTGGGCGCCACGATTCTCCCCCAGACCCTGTGGATCATCGGCATTCTGGCCCTGACCGTGGCCTTTTTTGTCTACTTTTTCAATTACACCATGACCGGCAAAAGCATGCGGGCCTGCGCCATCAACCGGGACGCGGCCCGGCTGGCCGGCATCAACGACCGGAACCTGATCATGCTCTCCTTCGCGCTGTCGGCGGGCATCGGCGCCATCGCCGGCATCATCATCACGCCGGTCATTCAGATGGATTACGCCCGGGGCGCGCTGCTGGGGCTCAAGGGGTTCGGGGCGGCCGTGGTGGGCGGCCTGGGCAACAGCTTCGGGGCCGTGGCCGCGGGCCTGCTCCTGGGCGTCATCGAGGCCATGGCCGGCGGGTACGTCTCTTCCCACTACATGGACGCGGTGGCCCTGCTGATCCTCCTGATTGTCCTGTTTGTCCGGCCCAGCGGCATTTTCGGCGACCGGGAAGCTTCCAGGTTTAAAGAGTTCTAAATGGGCGCAAGACACTATATCGGACTGCTGGTGCTGCTGGCGCTGATCCTGGTCGCGCCGCCGGTGGTGGGAAACGACTATTATATCGGCATCCTGGTGTTCGCCGGCCTCAACTGCCTGGCCTGCATCGGCCTCTCCCTGCTGATGGGATATGCCGGCCAGATATCCCTGGGGCACGCGGCCTTTATCGGCATCGGCGCCTATGTGTCCGGCTACCTGACCGTGAAGGCGGGGGTCGGCATCTGGCCGGCCATGGCCGCCGGCGTGGGGGTGTGCGCGGCCATGGCCCTGATCATCGGCGTTCCCGCGCTGAAGCTCAAGGGGCATTACCTGGCCATGGCCACCCTGGGCTTCGGCGAGATCGTCTATATCGTGGCCGTGGCCGCGGTGGAGATCACGGGCGGACCGGAAGGGATCAACAGCATCCCCCGGCTGAGCCTGACGGGGTATGTTTTAAAATCCGATACCCGCTTCTTCTATTTCACGTGGGCACTGGTTCTGTCGGGGCTCTTTTTCGCGCTCAACCTCATCCATTCAAGGGTGGGCCGGGGCCTGATGGCGGTTCACGGCAGTGAGGACGCCGCCGGGTCCCTGGGGGTCAACACCGCCCGGTACAAGATTCAGGTGTTTGTCTTAAGCGCCATTTACGCCGGCGTGGCCGGGTCCCTCTACGCCCATTACGTGAACTACATCGATCCGGGCCCCTTCGGCGTCACGCACTCGGTGCTGCTGGTCACCATGGTGGCCGTGGGCGGTATTCATCATATCTGGGGCGCGGTGGGCGGCGCCGTGTTCCTCTCGCTCCTGCCGGAACTGCTTTCCATGCTGTCCGAATATTTCGAGGGCACCGGTATCGCTTACCAGTCGGACTACGACACCCTGGTGTACGGGGCCATTCTGCTGCTGGTCATGCTTTTTCTGCCGGAAGGGATTGCCGGCGGGTTGAACAACCTGGGCCGGAAGGCGCGAAAGCTTATTGAATCAAGGGAAAGGGCCGGGGCGGAAAAGTGAACGGCTTCATACTGGAAATCAGCTCCCTTCGCAAGGTGTTCGGCGGGGTGGTGGCGGTCAACGATCTTGACCTGTCGGTGGCCCGGGGGAGCATTACCTCGGTCATCGGCCCCAACGGCGCGGGCAAGACCACGGTGTTTCACATGATCACCGGCTTTGTCAAACCCACCCGGGGGGCTATCAGGTTTCGCGACCGGGAAATCCAGTCCTGCCCGGTGTACCGGATCGCGGAAATGGGCATCGCCCGCACCTTTCAGAACGTTCAGATTTTCCCCAACATGAGCGTGCTGGAAAACGTCATGGTGGGACGTCACCTGCGGTCACGTTCCGGCTTTGTGCGGTCGCTGCTGGTGCCGCCGTTTTTCCGGCGCGAGGAAAAGGAAATCCGGGAAAAAGCGGCCCACTGGCTGGCCTTTGTGGGTTTGGGCGACCTGGCGCGGCTGTCGGCGGGCAGCCTGCCCCTGGGCAGTCAGCGCATGCTCGAGATTGCCAGGGGCCTGGCCATGGAGCCTGAAATGATCCTGCTCGATGAGCCG
>JBMORB010000391.1:0-7393 GCA_049320925.1 Thermodesulfobacteriota bacterium
GGGCATTTGTCCGGTTAACCGGCCTTTATCGGCTGAAAGCACTTTCCCCGGCGGTTTTTCCTGATTTTCTTTTGTATAAGGAGGCTGTGCCAGATAAGGAAATCGAGGTGGAGGCCGTATCCGGGGCCTGCATGATGGTTCCCCGGAGAACGATCAATGAAGTCGGTGGTTTTGATGAGGATTATTTTCTCCATGTTGAGGATCTGGACTGGTGCATGCGAATTCGGCAGAAAGGATGGAAAATCCTTTTTGTTCCGGGTGCCCGGGTAGTTCATTTCAAAGGGGTGTGCAGCAATGGCCGTCCTGTGTTTGTGGAGTGGCACAAGCATTTGGGGTTTGCGCGGTTTTACCGGAAATTGTTTGCACACAGATATTATGGCATATTGATGCCGATGGTGATGGCGGGCGTATGGTTCCATTTTTTGCTTGTACTCGCAAGCGTGAGCCTTAAGGCAGGACTTGAACGAATTGATTCAGGAACAATATGCCTGAAACGATCCTAATGGTCGGGGGTACCGGCTTTACAGGCCGTCATGCGGTCCCGTTACTTGTGCAGAACGGGGTTAAGGTGCGCTGTATGGTCCGTTCACATAACGATGTTCGGCATCTCGAAGCGCTCGGAGTGGAACTCGTCTATGGTGATCTCGATGCTCCTGAAAGCTTGAAACCTGCATTTCATGGTGTTTCCGGGCTGATCAGCGCCGTCGGTTTGCATACGGGATATGCCGTTCATCTGGTTGATACGGCTGTTGCAACCGGTATCCAAAGAGCCATATTTGTCAGCAGCACCTCTGTCTTTACCCGGCCCGATACCCCCGCCAAAACTTTTTTACTGGATGCGGAGAGGCGTATCCGAAACAGTTCGCTATGTTATACGATTATTCGCCCCACAATGATCTACGGCACCGAACAGGATCGCAATATCAGCCGTATGATTCTGTATTTGGCGCGGTGGCCGGTACTCTTAGTCCCTGGGCCGGGAACCTTTCTTGTGCAGCCGATTTTTGTGGAAGATGTGGCCAGGGCAATTGTCGATGCCTATCAATCTCCCCGGGCAATCGGAAAAAGCTATAATATCGCAGGCCGCGAACCGCTGACGTTCAATGCCTTGGTGGATGCGATATCATCTGTATTAAAAAGAAAGTGTTTGAAGATTCATCTACCTGCATCACCGCTGATTGCTGCATGTAAGTGGTTGGAGGCCAAGGGGGGACGGTTTTTTTTGCGGGCCGACCAGTTCGAACGACTAAATGAAGACAAGGCTTTCCCTTATGATGAGGCAGCAAGAGATTTCCAGTTCGCACCAGTCTCATTCGAGGCGGGCGTGCGACGCGAAATCGAGACCATGAAGCTGGTGCGATAAGAGAATGGATATATTACGTTGATGCCCATGGCGATGGCCCCGAGGCTTTTTGGAAGAGGCTTCCGGTATCCGGGTGTTTGTTTTATCGGGTCAGGGGCATTCGTTAGGAGATTAGCCTATTGCTGCACAATAGCCGCCGGTTAACCAGAAACAACTTTGATCTGCTTCGTCTGCTGTTCGCCGGAACGGTTTGTCTGGTGCATGCCCATAAGCTGTCCGGGTATCCATCGCTCAAAATCGTTACCGGTTTTTTATCTTCGGAAGTGGCAATAAAAGCTTTTTTTGTGGTCAGCGGCTTCTTGATTTTTATGAGTTTTGAACGCTCCACTTCCGTTGTCGCTTATCTGGGTAAACGCGCCAGGCGAATTTACCCGGCATATTTTACTGTAGTCATGCTGTGCGCCATTGGTTTGGTGGCGGTCAGTTCTCAAAGCGCAGGGGACTATTTTTTTTCTTTTGAGTGGATCAGGTATATCCTTGCCAATCTGGCTTTCCTGAATTTTTTTCAACACACGTTACCCGGAGTTTTTGAAACCCATAAATTGGCAGTTGTTAATGGTGCCTTATGGACTCTCAAGATTGAAGTAATGTTTTATCTGTGTGTTCCCCTTTTTGTGCGGTTGTTTCGGCGATTTGGTCATTGCCCGATGATCTTCTTTTTCTACTCTTGTTCGGTGGCCTATGCTTTATTATGTACATGGATGGCAGCGCACACTGGCTCCGCCATTTATAGCGAACTGGGGCGCCAGCTGCCGGGGCAGCTTTCTTACTTTATGGGAGGCGCGCTCCTTTATTATTACCTTCCACTATTCGAGCAGCAAGTAGGATATTTTGTTTCTGCATCCGTCCTGGCCCTGGTTGCCAATAAGGCTTATTCTCTCCCCCTACTTGAACCAATGGCGCTCGCTATTGTGATCGTTTTTTGGGGGCTGTTTTTGTATCTGGGTAATTTCGGGAAGTATGGTGATTTATCATATGGTGTTTATATCCTGCATTTCCCAATCATCCAGTTGCTTCTTTATACCGGCTGGTTTAAGAACAACCCGTGGGTGTTCATAATCATGGTAGTTATCATTACGACGGTGGGGGCATTCGCGATGTGGCATCTTGTCGAGAAAAGGTTCTTACTGCGCAGCAGTTATTATGTCGCCAGAAGGGGGGCTTTGTCCGCAGTTGTCCCTGATATGGCTCTTGATATAAACACGGCCGAGCGACGCGTCAGTTAGCGAGGTTGTAAAGGATCTGGTACCGGTATGAAAAATTTGAGTTTCGGTATCTATGCAGCCTCGCTGTTATTAGGTGCTACAGGGGCATGGGCAATGGTCCGATGGGGTCACCGGATGGACCTGCTGGATTATCCCAATGACAGGAGTTCCCACGACCGGGCAACCCCCAGGGGCGCCGGTATGGGCCTGCTGGCGGCCTTTGTTCTGTGCGCCCTCTGGTTCGGGGCACCGGCGGCTTTCTGGGGACCGGCCGTGCTGGTGGCGGCGGCAAGTTTTCAGAACGACCGGCGGGAGCTGGATATCCGGCTTCGGCTGGTGATCCAATTTTCTGCCGCCGGCCTGTTTCTGGCTTTTCTTCCCGTCTTCGATTTCCTTTCCCCTTTCGCAACCGTCGGGCTGGCTCTTTTTTACGCGGTGTTCGTGGTGGGCACGGCCAACTACTACAACTTCATGGACGGCATCAACGGCATTGCCGCCATCACCGGCATCGTTGGATTCGGCCTGATGGCCGCCTACGGATATGGAACCGGGAAACCGGTGTTTCTCTGGAATATCAGCCTGGGCATGGCGCTGGCCTGCGCGGGGTTCCTGCCCTTTAACATGCCCCGGGCCCGGGTTTTCATGGGAGACGTGGGCAGCATCCTGTTGGGCTTTGTCTTTGCCTGCGTGGTGGTGCTGTCTGCCTCATCACCGGCCGAGTTCATCGTTGGGGCGGGTTTCTTGTTTCCGTTTTACGCGGATGAACTGATAACGATGGCCGAACGCCTGAAAGCCGGGGAACGGATAACTCAGGCCCATCGGAGACACTTATACCAGGTGCTGGCAAATGAATACGGTGTCGCCCACTGGAAGGTCTCCGTGGGATATGGTATGGTGCAGCTGTTTGTGGGCTTGTGTGTCTGGATGTTTGCCGGCTTCGGCCCGGTGCATGGGATAGTGGCCATCGGGATTTTTTCAATGGCATGGTACGGCGTGGACCGGAGCGTAAAAAGAACAACCCCAAAATCTTCACAGGGACAATCATGAGCGCGTTTGCAGACAGGCGTGTGCTGGTCACCGGATGCTGCGGCACCGTGGGAAGCGAACTGGTCCGCCAGCTTCTGGACGTCTATGGCGTGGGCGAACTGGTGGGGATCGACAACAACGAGAGCGAGCTGTTTTTCGCCCAGCAGCGGTTTACCGGCAGGCCGGCCCGGTTTTTTCTGGCCGACGTGCGTGACGGGTCCCGTTTGAAACGGCTTTTTTCGGGCATCGATATCGTGTTCCACACCGCGGCATTCAAACATGTGGAACTGTGCGAGATGTCACCTTTTGAAGCCGTTCAGACCAACATTCACGGTGTTCAGAACGTGGTGTGGGCCGCCGTGGAGAATAATATCCAGAAGGTGGTGTTTACCAGTTCCGACAAGGCGGTCAACCCCACCAACGTGATGGGCACGTCCAAGCTGATGGGCGAACGCCTCATGACCGCGGCCAACAGCAACCTGCGGTCCGGCAAAACCGTGTTCGCCTCCACCCGTTTCGGCAATGTGCTGGGGTCCCGGGGGTCGGTGATTCCCATCTTTCGCGAGCAGATTCGAAGGGGAGGGCCGGTCACCATCACCCATCCGGGCATGACCCGTTTTATCATGAGCATTCGACAGGCGGTTCAGCTGGTCATCGACTCCGCGGATATCGCCAGGGGGGGAGAGGTCTTTGTCACCAAAATGCCGGTGATCCGTATTGAGGACCTGGCCCGGGTGATGATCGCCGAACTGGCCCCCAAGTACGGACATGATCCATTGAAGATGAAAACCGAGGTCATCGGCACCAAGGCCGGAGAAAAACTTTATGAGGAGCTGATGACCGACGAGGAGACCCGCCGCAGCGTGGAGCTGGAAAGCTATTTTGTGGTGAAACCCGCGTTTTTGTCCCTGTACCGGGAGATCGGTTATACCTATGCCTGCATGGTCAGCGACCGGGTGGACCGGCCCTACCATTCGGCCAACGAGGCCCCTCTGCCTCTGGAGGACCTCAGGGCGTTTCTGTATGAGAACAGCCTGATTGAAGGCGAAGAGACGGAGCCTTTCCGTCCGTCCGCGAGATTTTAACCCCCTTGACCGGCAAGGACGCTTCATCATGGCCCATATACTGATTCTCGGCGGCGACGGCTACCTGGGATGGCCCACGGCCATGCACTTTTCCGCCCGGGGGTTTGATGTCACCGTGGTGGACAGCTATTTTCGCAGAAACGCCTGCACCGAACTGGACGTGGGCATGCTCTATCCGGTTCCCACCCTGGTGCAGCGGGCCGCCATCTGGCATGAAAAAACAGGACGGGAGATCAGGGTGGTGATCGGGGACCTGACCGACCCGGAGGTGATGAGGGGTTTGTTTGACGGCCGGGTCGGGTATGCATGGGCCGTGGACAAAAAGTTTGCCGGCATTCCCGACACCGTTGTCCACTACGCGGAGCAGCCTTCAGCGCCTTATTCTCTCATTGATTATAAACATGCCAACACCACGATCACGAACAACCTGCTGGTCACCAACAACCTGATGTTTGCCCTGCGGGATTTTTCCCGGCAGACCCATGTGGTCCACATCGGAACCATGGGCGAGTACGGCACCCCGAATATCGATATCGAAGAGGGGTGGATCGACATCGAGCACAAAGGTCGGAAAGACAGATTCCTTTTCCCCCGGCAGGCCAGTTCCCTCTACCATACCACCAAGATCATGGATACGGACCTGATGTGGTTTGCCGTTCGCATGTGGGGCCTTCGTGTCACCGACCTGATGCAGGGGCCGGTGTACGGGTTTGAGACCCCGGAGGCCCAGGGGGATGAACGGCTGCGGACCCTTTTTAATTATGACGAGATTTTTGGAACCATTATCAACCGGTTTGTCACTCAGGCGGTGGTGGGTTATCCCCTGACTGTTTATGGCAAGGGCGGACAGACCCGTGGTTACCTGAACATCAACGACACCCTGCAATGCGTGGCCATGTCCGAAAAGACCCCGGCAAAAAGCGGAGAACTGCGTATTTTCAACCAGATCATGGAGACCTTTTCCGTCAACGAACTGGCCGACAAGGTCCGTCAGGTGGGGCTGAAACTCGGCTATGACGTGAAGATTCAGAACCTGGAAAATCCCCGCAAAGAGGCTGAGGAGCATTATTATAATCCCGTCTACCAGGGGCTGGTGGGTATCGGGGTCAGGCCCCACTATCTCACTGACGAGGTGCTGGCTTCCTTTTTTCATGCCGTGGAAAAGTACCGGGACAACATCCGCCCCGAGGTGATTTTCAGAGGCGTAAAGTGGTAGGCGCCACAGATATATGTTTTTCATTCCGCGGATTCTGTAGCTGAAGCGTTACTGACAAAGCGATCCAACACTCTTCCTGCCGCGTGAAATCCAGCGCCAGGAAAGCCCCCTTGATCTGAATATATTTAAATTTCGAATTATTATGAAAAACAATCAAACCTCTTGACTTTTACTGTACATTGTTTTAATTTCCATTCATTCTTTTTGAAGTTATTTACAGGTTGTTTGTTAGAACGACAATGAGTACCAATTTCAACAATCAATCTTGAAAAGGAGGTTCGGAATGAAAGGACAAAAATGGGCGGCTCTGGTGGCATGTCTGGTGGCGATGGTTTTGCTGACCCTGACCGGGGCGGCTATGGCGGAAAAGGGCGAGACAGGCGAAAAGGCCAAAGTCGCGGTCAGTGAAGCAACCGGGCCGATGGTTAATATCAACACTGCTACGGTGGAAGAACTGGCCACACTGACCGGTGTAGGCAAGGAGATTGCCCAGCGTATTGTGGAATACCGGCAGGCCAACGGCCTCTTCAAGAACATTGAACAGCTGAAAAACGTCAAGGGTATCGGCGACAAGATCCTTGAAAAGAACATGGGCAGGCTTACGGTGGGGAACCTCGCCAAATAGCCGGACCGTCTTTCCCCCGATATTCGCGCTTTAAACATTGCAAGGCCCGAAACGGTGATTTACAATACCGCTTCGGGCCTTGCTGCTGGTGTGGGTGCGGCCCAGGTGCTTGAGCGGGAGCAAAACGGGCGGCAGATGAAGAAAAGATATGTTTCAAAAAATGTGGTGGTTGTATTGATGGTGGATGCGCTGCTGTTTTTTTGCGCCTTCTACCTTGCCTACCTGCTTCGCTTTGATTTTCATATTCCGAAATTCTACCGGACGTCTTTTAATCAGATCCTGCCCTGGGTGGTTCTGATCAAGCTGGCCGGTTTTTACGGGTTTGATCTTTATAAAGGGATGTGGCGTTACACCAGCCTTTCCGATCTGTTTAATATCGTCAAGGCATCCCTGATTACAGGGCTTGTGATCGTGGCCGCCCTGTTGTTTTTCAACCGGTTCAAGGGCTTTCCCCGTTCGGTCTTCCTGATAGACGCACTGCTTACCGTCCTGTTTGTCTCCGGGTTCCGCATCGTGATCCGTATCTACTTTGAGCGGGCCGCCGGCGAAAAGATGAGCCGTCTGATGAAAAATGCCTTTTCGCAGATTTTTTCCAGGCAGGACAGGAACGCAAAGCGGGTGGTCATTATCGGCGCGGGCGACTGCGGGGAAAAGATCTACCGGGAGATCGTTCACAACCCGTCCATGGGTTTCAGGGTGACGGGTTTTCTGGATGACAATCTCACCAAGGTCGGGAAAAAGATTCATGGGGTGCCGGTGCTGGGCACTGTGTCCGGTGTGGAAAAGTTTGTTTCGCGCCTTTCCATAGATGAAATTATTATCGCGAGTCCATCCGCCACCGCGGGCCAGATGCGGACCATCGTGGCGCTTTGC
>JBMORB010000392.1:0-7302 GCA_049320925.1 Thermodesulfobacteriota bacterium
GGGGAAACGCGGCCAGATCCCCCGGTGCCCGCTGTCCGGCATGAGACATGGAGCATGGATGCAGCCGCCGACCGGTCCCCGGAAGGAGTGCGCCGCCTGCGGGATGATATTGAAGCGCGGGTCGCGAGGTTTGTTCAGGAGCTTGGATAGGCCGCGGGGACAGTCGTCGTGAAAAGGATATCCCGCGAGAACCGGTTGTGCCTTACCGGGCCCGTCGGTGTCATGGCTGCTTGTGATCACTGCTTTACCGCAAAGGCGTTCTCAAAAGGCCATGAGACGTTCCCCATCAGCAGGTATACGATGAGCTTGATAAAAAGCCACAGGATCACAAGCGGCAACACGATGGTCTGAACCAGGAAGACCACGATCAAATCCAGGATGTGGTCTACCAGCTTTGCGGCTTTTTGTTTCAGCGCCTCAGCCTGATCGGCCAGACCGGCAACCGTCTCCATGATCCCGGCTTTTTTTTCGGCGTCGGCAATGCCTTCGGACTGGGACGCAAGGGTGAGGGAGGCCGCCTCATAAGTGTCGTTGAGAAACATCCGGTAGGCGGTCTGGTTGAGGGCGGCCATGGCCGGAATCATGCCGGCCAGAAGAATGGAGGCTGCCAGCGCCTTGCACCCGGACCGGAACAGGGGCCGCGCCAACGGAAGGCCGGCGGATCGTATGGCCAGGGCCAATACTAACAGGACGCCGGAGGCGGGCAGCAGCACCATCAACGCCAGATGGGGCATGGCCTGGTTGATAAAAAGCTGGATGCCCACGGATACACAGCTTGCCAGCATGACCAGGGAAAACCACTCCACCATGTCGTTAACCGGATCCAGCCATTCAAAAGGGGCCAGGGTGGCCGACCCGCCTGTGCCCAGCAGCTTGAGAGAGCCGCCGGCCTCTATCCGCTGAAGAACGGAAACCAGTGCGTTGATAGTGCGGGCACCGGCAAAGGCGACAGACGCTTTTTTCAGGGTGTCATGCAAATAACGGTCGCCGGCGTTTTCCATGGGTCCGGCAAGAAAAACCGTGGCGGCAAACAGCGCCGCCAGCGCCACAATCAGCAGCAGGGTCGGGATTGAATTTTTCATCGCGGGCCTCCTTGTCGTGGGGGATAGGACATTGTGGTGCCACCGGAGCAAAGATACCGGAAGGGCGGCTTTCTGAAATATAACATAAAACCGCCTGATATCCGATCTATAACCTGTTGCACCCGGTTGTAAAGAAGCGGTTGTTCTTCATACGAGGGGGCTGCAGCCGCCTTGAAAGCCATTCCCGTAAACCGGCACAATCCGGCCCGAAAGGCGTTGTTTTGGCTTGAGTTTGACAAATGGTATGCTATAATCCAACCTTTCAACGACGCATGTATTTTTTATTTTAGTGAATTCGGTATGTTGTCATATAACTTTAGTCAAAGGAGGACGATGTTATGAAAACGTTGATTGGAGGCGCGATTGCATCGGTGATCGGCCTTATCCTGCTGGCGGTATGGTTTAATGCGTTCCTGACCATTCTGGCGGGCATCATTCCTGTTATGCTGCTGATGGGCGGTGGTCTTGCCCTTTACCTGGGCTTTGACGAACTTAAGGACACCTGGAAGAACGATACAACTACCGCGGCTGCCGGGAACGGCAAGGAGCAGGAAATCGCCGAACTGAAAAAAGAAATTCAGGCCCTCAAAGGCGACAAGTAAATCCCGATTCTGTATCGACGATAACGCCGGAAGCCCGTGCCTCGTGCGCGGGCTTTTTTATTGACCGGCCGTGCGTATGGCTTCCGTGGCAAGAAAATCCGCGGTTTCGTTTTCTGGTACGCCGGCATGGCCTTTGACCTTGATCAGCCGTAGGTCTTTAAAAGCCTGCATGGTTTTCCTGATTGAAACCACCAGTTCAGTGTTTTTCTGTGCTTTCCAGCCCAGGGTCAGCACGCCGAAAGCATAGGCGCTGTCGGTAAAAAGGCGCACCGGCAGGTTCCGGTTCTTGATTTCCAGAAGTCCCGCTTCAATGGCCTTGAGTTCAGCGATGTTGTTGGTGGCATGGCCGATGAACCGGGAGATTCTTTTTTCTTTTTCTTTGTATACCAGCAGGACGCCGATGCCGGCCGGGCCCGGATTGCCGGAAGCGGCGCCGTCGGTAAACACGCAGATGGCGTCGGCGGGCCGTTCGATGCCCCTGTTTTCCGGCGAGGTTCCGGGTTTTTTACGGGGGGTGGATTTCGGTCTGTCCGGCACAGGCGTCGGCGGAGCGTTTTCAAGGACGCTTAAAGGACTGAGGCTTTCCTTGTGGACCCGGTATTCATGAGTCTGTTCCAGCTGGTATTTGATACGCACCCGGCCATCCTGAACCAGCGGTTCTCCGGTCGGATCGGTCTCCACCCATACCTTGTTATTTTTGAAGACCATGCGTTTCCAGCCCGGCGCGTCGGTGGTCACGGCAAGCTCCTTCACACGTAAAGATAAAACGCTTCTGCCTCTGCTTTGAAAACCTCAAGGCCGGCCACCCAGTCCTGCTCAATAACGGCCGGGTCTTCCATGGCCTCAATCCGTTTCCGTATCATCTGGTCCCCGAGAATCAGGTCGATGGGCATGCGCACATGTTCATACTCATAGGGCGGCGCCTTCCAGCCGAAGGCTTTGCCATGGATGTCCATGACGGCCTGCAACAGTGCCAGGGACGCGATATAGGGCCGGTAAAGACCGGGGTCAACCGGATGAATCTGAAAACCCCGGCACGGCTGGCCCTGCCATTTATGATAAGTGGGTTCAAAGGTCATGGGCCGCAAAATCGCGCCTTTTAAAAACTCCGGGTTGACGCGGCCGGCCACGGCCCGGGTATCGAGAAATGGCGCGCCAAAGTATTCAAAGGGTCTGGTGGTGCCCCGGCCTTCGGAGATATTGGTGCCCTCCCAGATCACCTGGCCCGGATAGACCAGGGCCGAGGCGGGCGTGGGCAGGTTGGGGGAAGGGGCCACCCAGGGCAGGCCGGTGTCGTCAAACATCATGGAACGGTGCCAGTTTGCCATGGGCACCACGGCCAGGTCACAGCCGATGCCGAAGCGGGCGTTGAACAGCAGGGCCAGTTCGCCGATGGTCATACCGTGGCGCATGGGAATGGGATAGCGGCCCACAAACGAGGCCCACGCCGGCGACAGGAGGTTGCCCTCCACGGCGGCGCCGCTGACCGGGTTGGGGCGGTCCAGCACGATCACCCGTTTGCCGTATTCCCTTGCCGCCTCCATGCAGTAGGACAGGGTATAGATGAAGGTGTACACCCGGGTGCCCGCGTCCTGAAGGTCGACCACCAGGGTGTCGATGGTCTCCATCATCCGCCGGGTGGGAATACGGGTTTCGCCGTAAAGGCTGAAGACCGGGACGCGCAGGACCGGGTCCACGAAATCGGCGGACTCGATCATGTTGTCCTGCTTTTCGGCGAAAAAACCGTGCTGGGGAGAAAACAGGGCGGTCAGGCGGCCGGGCAGGGCCTCATGAATCAGGTCTCTGGCATGGCGAAGGTTCGCGTCCACGGACGCCGGGTTGGCCAGCAGCCCCAGCCGCCCGGTCAGGGGCCATCTGCCCAAAGACTCGCACAGTACTTCAATGCCAGGTTTTGTTCTCATTCGCCTGAAATCTGTTTACAAGCCGATTTTTACCCATTATAAAAGGAAGCCGGATTGAAACTGAAGTTATCATACCCCGCGGGCAATTTAAAGACCTGATGCAGGAAAGAAGAGGCCATGAAGGTATCGCCACCCGATTATATCCTGTCGATCAAACCCTATGTGCCGGGAAAGCCCATTGAAGAAGTGGAGCGCGAGCTGGGCATTTCCGGATCGATCAAGCTGGCTTCCAACGAGAACCCGCTGGGGCCTTCCCCTCTGGCCGTGAGTGCGATTCAAAAGGCCCTTGCCGGACTGCACCGCTATCCGGACGGCAGTGGTTACTATCTTCTTGAAAAACTGGCAAAAAAACTGGGTGTGACCCGCGAGTCCATTGTTCTGGGAAACGGTTCGGACGACATCATCGGCATGCTCACCCGGGCGCTGCTCCTGCCCGGAGACGAGGTGGTGATGACCGATCCTTCTTTTGCCATGTACGACATCACCACCCGCATGGTCAATGCCCGGCCGGTTTACGTGCCGCTGGAGGACCATGCACTGAATCTCAATGCCGTGGCCGGGGCCGTGACGCCGAAGACGAAAATGGTGTTTCTCACCAACCCCAACAACCCCACGGGCACGATCTTTTCCCGGAAGGACTTTGAACGGTTTCTGGCCGCGATGCCGGTCCATGTCATCGTGGTGGTGGACGAGGCTTATATCGAGTTTGTCCGGGATCCCGACTGCGCCCGGGCCTTTGACTTTCTGGCCGCAAACCGTCCCATCGTGGCGCTGCGCACCTTTTCAAAGGCCTACGGTCTTGCCGGCATCCGGGTGGGATACGGCGTGATGCCGCCGGAGCTGGTCCCCCTGCTCAACCGGGTCCGCCAGCCCTTTAACGTGAACTCCCTGGCCCAGGCGGCGGCCATGGCGGCCCTGGATGACGAGCCTTTTTTAGAGAGAACCCTGCGCACTGTGCATGAAGGGCTTCAATATTTTTACCGGGAGATGGACCGTCTGGGTATCCGGTACTTTCCAACCCAGGCCAATTTCTTTCTTGTTGACGTCAAAAGGGATGCCGACGCGGTGTTTAGGGAACTTCTGAAAAAAGGCGTGATCATTCGTTCCATGGTTTCCTATGGATACCCTGACTATATACGGGTGACCGTGGGCCTGCCCGAAGAAAATGCCCGGCTTCTGAAAGCCCTTAAAGAGGTGCTTGGTTGAGACCGCTGCTGATCACCATCGACGGCCCGGCCGGCGCCGGTAAAACCACGGTCAGCAAGGAACTGGCCCGGCGCCTGGGCTACCGGTACGTGGATACCGGCGCCCTTTACCGGGGGGTTGCCCTGGCCGCCATGGAACAGGGCGTTGCCGCCGATGACGACAAGGGACTGGAAGCCTTGTGCCGGGGCCTGACCCTGAAATTTGTGGCGGACACGGAGGGCACCCGCCTGTTTTCCGGTGACCGGGACATCAGCGGCCTGATCCGCACGTCGGAAATCAGCATGATGGCGTCGGCGGTGTCGGCCCGGCCGGTGGTGCGCCAGTTCCTTTTCGGCCTTCAGCGCCGGCTGGGGGAGGAAAAACGTGCCGTGTTCGAAGGCAGGGACATGGGCACCGTTGTTTTCCCAGAGGCGGACGTGAAGTTCTTTCTGGACGCGTCGGTGGAGGAACGGGCCCGGCGGCGGTACAATGAACGGCCCGCATCCGAGCCCCGGACCCTTAAAGAGATCGAAGAAGAGATCCGCGTCCGGGACCACAACGACCGGACCCGGAGCCACGCCCCCCTCAAGCCCGCCGAAGACGCGGTTCTGCTTGACTCCACCGCGCTTTCCATCGAACAGGTGGTGGACGCCATGGTCGCCCGAATACCTCTCGACTGATTTTTTCACGCGCCATACTTTTCGTTTGCATTTTGCCTGTCATACTGATAGGTTTCCCGAATCATTCGGCTCCCAGAGAGCCAATAAATAAAGGTAAGGGGGTTTTTTTAAATGACAGAAAACAACAAAACAATGCAGGAAGCGGACAACATCGAAAACGAGGAAGGCGGCGCGCAGAACATGGATGATCTCATGGCCATGTATGACGACACCTTCCGGCAGTTCAGCGAAGGAGAAGTGGTCACCGGCCGGGTCATCGCCGTGGACAAGGATTATGTGCTGGTGGACATCGGCTACAAGTCCGAAGGCCAGATCAACATCAACGAGTTCAAGAACGAAAAAGGCGAAGTTCACGTCAAGGTCGGCGACACCGTTGAAGTGATGATCGAGTTCTGGGACGAGGAGAAGGAAAACCTCGTGCTGTCCAAGGACAAGGCCGAAAAGGACAAGATCTGGGAAATCATCAAGGATACCTTCGACAACGACGGCGTCATCAAGGGCGTGATCATCAACCGGGTCAAGGGTGGTTTCTCCGTGGACGTGGGGCTCCAGGCCTTTCTGCCGGGATCCCAGGCCGATCTGCGGCCCATCCGCAACTTTGACGAGATGGTGGGCCAGACCTACGATTTCAAGGTTCTCAAATACAACCGCCGCAGGAACAACATCGTTCTGTCCCGGCGGGTGCTGCTGGAGCAGACCCTGGCCTCCAAGCGCGCCGAGGTGATGGGAAGCATCGCCGAGGGCCAGGAGGTGGAAGGCATCGTCAAGAACATCACCGAATACGGCGTGTTCGTTGACCTGGGCGGCATTGACGGCCTGCTTCATATTACTGACATTTCCTGGGGCCGGGTGCGTCATCCTTCCGAGATGTTTACCGTGGGTGACACCATTACCCTCAAGGTCCTTTCCTTTGATCTTGAAAAGAAAAAGATATCTCTGGGCATGAAGCAGCTCACGCCCGATCCCTGGGCTTCCGCCGCGGAAAAATACCCCGTGGGCTCCCGCACCACGGGCAAGGTGGTCAGCATCACCAACTACGGCATTTTTGTGGAACTGGAAGAGGGCGTGGAAGGCCTGATTCACGTGTCTGAAATTTCCTGGACACGGAAGATCCGCCATCCCTCCAAGGTGGTGAACATCGGGGAAGAGGTGGACGCCGTGGTGCTGGACATTCAGCCGGCCAACCGGCGCATTTCCCTGGGCATGAAGCAGGTGGAACCCAACCCGTGGGAAGTGATCAGCGAAAAGTACCCTGTGGGCACGGTGATTGAGGGCCGCATCAAGAACATCACCGACTTCGGCCTGTTCATCGGTATCGATGACGACATCGACGGCCTGGTGCATATTTCCGATATTTCGTGGACCAAGCGCATCAAACACCCCTCAGAAATTTACAAGAAGGGCGACGTGGTGCGGGCTATCGTTCTGGAGATCGACAAGGAGAATGAGCGTTTTTCCATGGGCGTCAAGCAGCTTGAAGCCGATCCGTGGGAAACCGTCCGCGAGCGCTACCCCATTGGCACCAAGGTGTCGGGCACCATCACCAACGTCACCGATTTCGGCATCTTCGTGGAACTGGAAGAGGGCATCGAAGGCCTGGTGCATGTGTCCGAGGTGAGTACCGAGCGGATCAAGACCCCGGTGGGCCAGTTCGAGGTAGGCGCCGAGATCACGGCCCGGGTGATGAACGTCAACGCCGAGGAACGCAAAATCGGGCTTTCCATCAAACGGCTCGACATGGAGGACGACCGGACCCTGCTGAAGGACTATGTGGACAATGCCAGAGGCACCACCTCCGCTTTCGGCGAACTGCTGAGGGAAAACCTTCAGG
>JBMORB010000393.1:0-7268 GCA_049320925.1 Thermodesulfobacteriota bacterium
GGAAGTGCACAACATTGAGCTGAAACTGGGCAAGGGTGGTCAGATCGTCCGTAGCGCGGGCGGCTATGCCAAGGTGATGGCAAAGGAGTCCCGGTATGTGCTGCTGAGGCTTCCCTCCAGCGAAATGCGCAAGGTGCTGGCCACCTGCCGGGCCACCATCGGCCGGGTGGGAAACGTCGAGCACGAGGATATTTCCATGGGCAAGGCGGGACGCAGCCGGTGGCTGGGCAAGCGGCCCTCTGTCCGCGGCGTGGCCATGAACCCCATCGATCATCCCATGGGCGGCGGTGAAGGGAAGTCTTCCGGCGGTCGGCACCCCTGCTCACCATGGGGTCAGCTGTCCAAGGGGTTCAAAACAAGGAAAAACAAGCGGACCGACCAGTTTATCGTCAAACGGCGGTCAAAATAGCGGCAAAGACAAATAACGCTTAGCGGGGTCAAGGAGAAAAAGCAAGATGCCAAGGTCGTTAAAAAAAGGGCCGTATGTAGATGAAAAACTTGAAAAAAAGATCGTGATTGCGCGCAATACCAAAAGCAGTCACATCATCAAGACATGGTCCAGACGGTCTACAGTTACCCCTGAAATGGTGGGCCTGACCTTTGCGGTGCATAACGGGAGAAAATTCATTCCCGTGTTCGTGACGGAAAATATGGTGGGCCACAAACTGGGTGAGTTTTCCCCTACCCGAACGTTTTTTGGCCATGCCGGATCAAAGAAGACCAAGGTGAAATAATTTAGCCGAAAAGCCGGCGGCGGATTTAAACAGGTAAGGAATGGTTGAGATGGATCAAGTAAGCGCAACGGCGAAATATGTTCGGATCGGTTCCGAAAAAATACGGATGCTGGTGGATTGCATCAAGGGGGCGCCTGTTGAAAAAGGGCTCAACATGCTCAAGTTCATGCCCAATAAGGGTGCCGGTCTGGTGGAGAAAGCCATACGGTCTGCCGTGGCCAACGCCGGGGAAAAGGGCATGGACGTGGATTCTCTGGTAATCAGCAATGTTGTGGCACATCAGGGGCCGACGTTGAAACGTTTCAGGCCGAGGGCCCGCGGCAGGGCGGCGCGGATATTAAAACGGACCAGCCATATCACGGTGGTTCTGGCAAAAGCGGCCAAGAACTAAGAGGAGGAAACGGTATTGGGTCAGAAAGTAAATCCTATAGGGCTGCGGTTGGGCATCATCAAGACGTGGCAGTCACGCTGGTATGCCGGCAAGGAGTATGCCGATTTCATACTGGAGGATTTCAAGTTGAGGAAGTTTGTCAACGAGAAGCTTCAGCATGCCGGAATCGCCCAGGTGGAGATCGAACGATCATTAAATCGTATACGGCTTCGAATTTTTGCCGCCCGGCCCGGGATTGTTATCGGGAAAAAAGGCAACGAGATCGAGCAACTGAAGAATGAAATCAAACAGAAGGTCGTTGCCGGAAAAGACCTGGCCATTGATATTCAGGAAGTCAAGAAGCCCGAGACCGTGGCTCAACTGGTGGCCGAGAACGTGGCCGGTCAGCTGGAACGGCGGGTGGCCTTCCGGCGCGCCATGAAACGCGGTGTTTCCTCGGCCATGCGGTTTGGCGTCAAGGGAATCAAGATCATTTGCTCCGGCCGCCTGGGCGGGGCTGAAATGGCCCGGCGGGAGTGGTATCGGGAAGGCCGCGTACCCCTTCATACCCTGCGGGCGGATGTGGATTACGGATTTGTGGAAGCCAGCACCACCTACGGGCGCATCGGCGTCAAGGTGTTTATTTTCAAAGGCGAAGTGCTGAAGGAAGAACGAAAGAAGAAATGACAGGCAGTTTTCGGGAGCGATGAATTATGCTGAGCCCAAAGAAGGTAAAATTCAGAAAACAGCGGCGGGGAAGAATGACAGGCACCCGTATCGCCGGCAGCTCGCTGACTTTTGGCGAATTCGGCTTGCAGGCGACCGAGTGTGGCATGATTACCGCCCGCCAGATCGAAGCGGCGCGTATTGCGATGACCCGGCATATCAAGAGAGCGGGAAAGACCTGGATTCGGATTTTTCCGGACAAACCATTCACCAAGAAGCCCGCTGAAGTCCGCATGGGAAAGGGCAAGGGCGCTCCCGAAGGGTGGGGCGCGGTGATCCGGCCGGGACGGATCCTGTACGAGATGGGCGGCGTTCCCGATGAACTGGCCAGGGAGGCCTTTCGGCTGGCCGCTCACAAGCTTCCGATAAAGACCAAGTTTGTAAAAAGGGAGATGGCCTCATGAAAATGAGTGAAATTAAGGCATTAAGCGCCGATGAGGCAAAGCAGAAGCTGGCGGAGTTGAAAGCCGCTCACTTCAACCTGCGGTTCCGGCATGAGACCGGTCAGATGGAGAACACCAGCATGCTGCAAAAGACAAAAAAGGATATTGCCAGGGTCAAGACGGTATTAAACGCAAAGGCCACCAAGTAGGCGCGGGCCAATATGGGACGAAGGAAAAGAACGGTTACGCCATGAAGAAAAGAGGGTTGAAAAAGCGATTCGAGGGAACCGTGGTCAGCAACAGGATGGACAAGACGGTTGTTGTCACGGTGGAGCGGCTGGTCAAACACCAGGAGTACAAGAAGTACGTACGCCGGACAACCCGGTTCGCGGCACACGACGCGGAGAACCGGTGCGCCGTGGGAGACAAGGTCGTGATCATGGAATCCAGGCCCCTGAGCCGTACGAAGCGGTGGCGTGTTGTCGATGTGGTTTCAAAAGCTGTTTAATTCGGACAGAAGGACACAAAGATGATCCAGACTGAGACACGATTGAAGGTCGCCGACAATTCCGGGGCCAAGATTGTTTACTGCATCAAGGTATTGGGCGGTTCGCGGCGGAGATACGCCACGCTGGGCGACGTGATTGTCGTTTCCGTCAAGGAGGCGCTCCCCAACTCGAAGGTCAAAAAGGGCGACGTGCTCAAGGCCGTCATCGTTCGCACCAAAAAGGGCGTTAAGCGGCCGGACGGTTCTTATATCCGTTTTGACGAGAACTCCGCCGTTCTGCTCTCCGGAAGCAACGAGCCTGTGGGGACCCGCATTTTCGGGCCGGTGGCCAGAGAACTTCGCGCTAAACGGTTCATGAAGATTATTTCCCTGGCACCGGAAGTGCTTTAACAAACGAGGTTCGGCGGAGAGTGGTTGCATGGAAAAAGCGAATCTGAATATCAGGAAAAACGATAAGGTCAAAGTCGTTACCGGCAAGGATAAGGGCAAGATCGGAAAGGTGCTTTCCGTCGACAGGGAAAAGAATCACCTGGTGGTGGAAAACGTCAACATGATCAAACGTCACACGCGTCCCAATATTCGTAACCGGCAGGGTGGTATCATTGAAAAAGAGGCCCCCATCGACCGTTCCAATGTGATGCTGCTGTGCGGCAAGTGCGTCAAGCCCGCCCGCATCCAGATGAAGCAGTTGGAGGACGGCCGCAAGGTGCGCGTGTGCGGCAAGTGTAAAGAACTCATTGACTAGCGACCGGTTCGGCACCGCGGAGAAAAGAGATGTCGGCTTTCAAGGAATTTTACAAGACAGATGTTGTGCCAAAGCTAAAGGAAAGCTTTGGGTATAAAAACGTGATGCAGATCCCGCGGATTGAGAAGGTTGTTCTCAATATGGGTCTTGGTGAAGCCACCAGCAACATCAAGATCATCGACTCGGCCGTGGAGGAACTCCGGCTCATTTCCGGCCAGCAGCCGGTGGTCCGCCGGGCCAAGAAGTCCATCGCCGCTTTTAAGGTGCGCCAGGGCATGCCCGTGGGCTGCACGGTGACGTTGCGAAAGGAGCGGATGTACGACTTCTTAAGCAAACTGGTGAACATCGCGCTTCCCCGGGTGCGGGATTTCAAAGGCGTTTCCGCCCATGGTTTTGACGGCCAGGGAAATTACACGCTCGGCATAAGGGAGCAGATCATTTTCCCGGAGATCGATTACGACAAGATTGACAAGATCAAGGGGCTCAACATTACCATCGTGACATCGGCGAAAACCGATGACGAGGCCCGGGAACTGCTGCGGCTCATGGGAATGCCGTTCAAAAATTAGAAGAACCCAAGGATGCGCGGGCATCCTTAAGATACGTCGGATCGTATTTGCAAGGAGGCAATTTTGGCAAGAACAGCTTTGGTGGTACAGGCAACCCGGGAGCCCAAGTTCAGTGCGCGGCAGCATAACCGGTGCCCCATGTGCGGACGGCCCAGGGGATTTATGAGAAAATTCGGCATCTGCCGTATCTGTTTCAGAAACCTTGCGTCGATCGGCAGGCTTCCCGGAGTAACCAAGTCGAGCTGGTAGCCGAAGCCGTGGGAAGTGGAACCCATACGGCAGTTGGACTGCCGCAAAAGAGATAATGAAGGACGGAGAAGATAAAATGACAGTGACCGACCCGATTGCGGACATGCTGACACGGATACGCAATGCCGGAAAGGCAAAGCATCCCAGTGTTGATATGCCCAATTCCAAGCTGAAGACCCGGATCGCCAACATTCTGAAGGAAGCCGGGTATGTCAAGAATTACAAGGTGATTGACGACGGCATTCAGGGCGTTTTGCGTGTTTACCTGAAATACGACAAGAACCAGACCCATGTGATTTACGGCATCGAGCGGGTCAGCAAGGCCGGGCGCCGAATTTATTCAAAAAAGAAGGATGTTGTTCCGGTGCTCAACGGCATGGGCATCTCGATTCTGTCCACCTCCAAGGGGGTGATGACGGACAAGCAGGCAATAAGGGAAAATGTGGGAGGCGAAGTCCTCTGCAATGTCTGGTAAACAAGAGGTGTAGCGGATGGCGCGAATAGGAAAGAAATCGATCCAGATCCCGGCCAAGGTCAAGGTATCCTACGCCGACAAGTGCATTACCGTGTCCAGCGACAAGGGGACCCTCTCGCGGACCGTGCACCCGGATGTGGATCTGGAAATCAAGGACGGAAACATTCAGGTTGTCGCGGACAGCGACAACGATCGCAAGGTCGGCGCATTGCATGGACTTTACCGTGCGCTTGTCAACAACATGGTCCTGGGTGTCAGCAAGGGGTTTGAGCGCAGTCTCGAAGTCAACGGCATCGGTTACCGGGTCGAAATCAAGGGCAAGACCGTGATCCTCAACGTCGGGTTTTCCCATCCCGTCAATTTTGATCTGCCCGACGGCGTGACCGCCAAGGTGGACAAGAACATTCTGACCCTCGCCTCCATTGACAAGGCTCTGCTGGGCCAGACGGCGGCATCCATTCGCAAGATCAGGCCGCCGGAACCCTACAAGGGCCGTGGAATCAAATATACCGATGAGCACATACAACGAAAGGCCGGCAAGACCGGAAAGTAAATAGAGGTTGAACATGGGCGTTTCAAATAAAAAGCAGGAACTGCGGGTAAGAAGAAAAGCCAGAATCCGGAAAAAGGTCGCTGGTACGTCGGAGCGTCCGAGATTGAGCGTTTTTAAGAGCGCACGGCACATTTATGCGCAGGTGATCGACGACACCCGGGGCATGACATTTGTCACCGCGTCCAGTAACGAGAAGGATGTGAAAAACAATCCGGAACTGGCGGGCAAGAACAAGTCCGAGGTGGCCGCGTTCGTTGGCAGGCTGGTTGCCGGCCGGGCCAAGGACAAGGGCATCACCACGGTGGTGTTTGACAGAGGCGGTTTTATCTATCACGGGCGGGTGAAGGCCGTTTCCGACGGCGCCCGTGAGGGAGGACTGGATTTTTAACCGGTTCAAGAACCGGTGTCCGGCATATAAACAGTGACGCATGAGGAGGCGGGCAGTTGTTTAAAGAGAAAGACACCAATAAAGAAGAGAGCCAGTTTATTGATAACGTGGTTCATATCAAGCGGGTCTCGAAAGTGGTCAAGGGCGGGCGCAAGTTCCGCTTCAGCGCCGTGGTCGTCGTGGGCGACGGAAACGGTAACGTCGGCTGCGGCCTGGGCAAGGCGGCCGAGGTTCCGGAAGCGATTCGAAAAGGCGCCGAAAAGGCCAAGCGGGAAATGGTCTCCGTGCCCCTGGTGGAGGGAACGATCCCCTACAAGACGGTGGGCAAATTCGGCGCCGGCCGCGTGATGCTCAAACCCGCCGCCAGAGGTACCGGTCTGATTGCCGGAGGCGCCGTGCGGGCTGTTCTGGAAGCCGCGGGCGTGACGGATATCTTGACCAAGTGCATGGGAACCCATAACTCCCATAACGTGGTAAAAGCCACCATTCGTGGGTTGCAGCAGCTTCAGACCCGCGACCAGATCGCGGCCCGCCGGGGATTGTCTGTTCAAGACCTGTAGAGAAGGATGTTGACATGTCTGGTTTCGTGAAAGTGACATTGGCCAAAAGCATGATCGGGCGGCCGGAGAAACACCGGAAGGTCCTTCGGGCCATGGGGCTGACCAAAATAAACAGAACGGTCTGCCTGAAAGATACGCCGTCGGTCCAGGGAATGATAAGAAAAGTTTCGCATTTGTTGCGCGTAGAGGAGAGTGGCGATGGAGCTTAACAGACTGTCTCCCGCACCGGGTTCGACAAAAAGCAGAAAACGCCTGGGCCGCGGCCCCGGCTCCGGCCATGGCAAGACGTCTGGCAAGGGCAGCAAGGGACACAACGCCCGTTCCGGCGGCGGTGTGCGGCCCGGTTTCGAGGGCGGCCAGATGCCCCTCCACCGCAGGTTGCCCAAGCGCGGATTTACCAATATTTTTGCCAAACGCATTGCGGTGGTTAATATCCGTGACCTGTCCCGGTTTGAAAGCGGCAGCGTGGTCGACGAAGAGGCACTGAAGGCCCAGGGTCTTGTAAAAGGCCATGTGGACGGTATCAAGCTTCTCGGCAACGGTGAACTCACCCATCCGGTAACGGTCAAGGTTTCCCATGTCAGCCGGTCGGCCCGCGAGAAAGTTGAAGCGGCCGGCGGCGCCATCGAGGTAACAGCCTAATGTTTGCAAGCGGCTACCAGAATATATTCAAGATACCCGAGCTCAAGCGGCGGATCGGGTTTTCCCTGTTGATCCTGGCGGTGTACCGCATCGGCGTGATGATTCCCACGCCGGGCATCAACAGGGATGCCCTGGCCCGGATTTTCGAGGCCCACAAGGGCGGCATGCTGGGCATGTTCAACATGTTTTCCGGCGGCGCCCTGGAAAACCTGTCGATTTTCGCCCTGGGTATCATGCCTTACATCAGCGCGGCTATTATTCTGGAGCTGCTGACCGTGGCGGTTCCCTATCTGGCTCAGCTTAAGAAAGAAGGGGAACAGGGCCGGAGAAAGATCACCCAGTATACCCGGTACGGTACCGTGGTGC
>JBMORB010000394.1:0-7239 GCA_049320925.1 Thermodesulfobacteriota bacterium
ACATGGGGCGCCGGCCCATTGAAACTTTTGAGCTGGGAAAAAAACGGCGTGAGGAACTGGTAAAAGTGGCCGCCTAAAATGAGCGACCCGAGAGGGCAAACTGTCCGGGAGGTCCTTGACTTTTACATGTAACCAAATATGATCCCAGTAAGCAGGCTCCCAGGCACAAATAATATTATTGGCCAATACCACGATACTTTAGTGAAATAGTAAATCAGAAGACCGACGGCAGTAAAAAATCCCAGAATAACAGATATATGAAGGGCAAGAAAGTAGTTCTGGGAAGTCCCTTGAAAATGTCTTTTATGAAATTGATGCACATTTACAAAACCCCAAAAAAATATCCAGGAAACGATAAGTGGCAAGGGTATTTCGTTACTCATATTACCCCCCATAAATTTTTGTGGTTAGTATCATACCAGCCTCAGGAGGGTTAATCAAACACTCAGAGGTGTGTCGTGGTTCAGATGGTTTTTAAACAGTCATCATTTATGGAATTTTTTGATGGTTCCGCGAACGGGGGTTGGGCGTACCAACGATTTTCTTGACACTGATTTTGGGGTGGGGTAGGATGCCATCATGACTGAGCGCTCGCTCAGTTTTGTGGTCGAAAAGAAGAGTAGAAGAAAGGAAGATGGCATCTGTGACGGCCAGAAGCGGCACTCACCATGAAGTCCCCACCCAGGTCAAGGACCCGGCCCTGGTGGCAAAGCGGCGGCGGCAGATCGTGGACGCGTCCGTGGCCCTGTTTGTGAAAAACGGGTACCACAACACCACCACCCGTCAGATCGCCAAAGCCACCGGGTTTTCCATCGGCAGCCTGTACGAGTATGTCTCCACCAAGGAGGATGTGCTCTACCTGGTGTGCGACGCCATTCATGCCGAAATGGAAAAGGCCGTGGCCGGGGTGGTGTCGGGCCAGTCGCCCGGGCCGGACATGCTGCGGGACGCGGTGCGCGGCTATTTTGCCGTGTGCGACGCCATGAGCGACCACATTGTGCTGATTTATCAGGTGACCCAGTTTCTTTCCGGCAAATGGAAAAAAAAGGTGCTGGACAACGAGATCCGGGTCACGGACAGCTTCCGGCAACTGCTGGAAAACGTGATTGCGGCGGAGTGCGTCACCGGCATCGACGCCCGGCAGATCGACCTGGCGGCCCATAACATCGCGGTGCTGGGCCATGCGTGGGCCTTCCGCCGCTGGTTTTACCTGAAACACTATTCCCTGGAAGAGTATACCGAGTTCCAGATTCGAAACATTCTGGGCGCTCTGGCCGGGGATATCCGATCCTCCATGAAAAAGGGAAAATAGGAATGGAACAGCCGATCTACAAACCGAAGCACGCCGTCCGGGTGGTGACCGCCACCTCCCTTTTTGACGGCCATGACGCGGCCATCAATATCATGCGCCGAATTCTTCAGGACACCGGGGTGGAGGTGATTCACCTGGGCCACAACCGTTCGGCCACCGAGATCGTGGACGCGGCCGTGGCCGAAGACGCCCATGGCATTGCCGTGTCCAGCTACCAGGGCGGGCACATGGAGTTTTTTAAATACATTCTTGATCTGCTCAAGGAAAAGGGAGCGGGTCACATCAGGGTGTTCGGCGGCGGCGGCGGGGTGATCGTGCCCGAGGAGATCCGCGAACTGGAAGCCTGCGGCGTGACCAAGATATATTCTCCGGACGACGGGGCCAAAATGGGCCTTCAGGGCATGATCAACCACATGGTGCGGCGGATCGATTTTTCCACGGTTAAAAAAGGGAAGCCCGATCTGTCAAAACTTTCCGCCGACCGGCCCATGGAGGTGGCCCGGCTGATCACCCGGGCCGGCGCCGGGCATACCCGGACCGGGGGACTGACAAAAGAGACAAGAACGGCCTTGTCCCGGAAGATCGGAAACCGTCGGATTCCGGTGGTGGGCATTACCGGTACCGGCGGCGCGGGAAAATCGTCCCTGACCGACGAGCTGATCCTGCGGTTTCTGATAGACTCAAAGGCCGTCCGCGTGGCCGTTATCTGCGTGGACCCTTCCCGGCGAAAAAGCGGCGGCGCCCTGCTGGGGGACCGGATCCGCATGAACGCCATCACCGACCCAAGGGTGTACATGCGCAGCCTGGCCACCCGGACGTCCAACACCGAGCTGCCCCCGGCCATGGCCGATATCATTGCCATTGTCAAGGCCGCCGGGTTTGATCTGGTGCTGGTGGAGACCGCTGGCATCGGCCAGGGGGATTCCCGGATTCACGGCCTGGTGGATGTGTCGCTGTACGTGATGACCAGCGAGTTCGGGGCCGCGTCCCAGCTTGAAAAAATCGACATGCTCGATTTCGCGGATCTGGTGGCCATCAACAAGTTCGACAAGCAGGGGGCCGAGGACGCGCTCCGGGACGTGAGAAAGCAGCTCCAGCGCAACCGGAAGGCCTTCGGCGTTCCGGCGGAGAAAATGCCGGTGTTTGGCACCATGGCGGCCCGGTTTAACGACGACGGGGTTACGGCCCTGTACCACGGCCTGCTGGACGCCATTGAAGCAAAGACCGGGGTACGATGGACGTCGTCGCTGGCCCGGACCGCGGGCACCGCCTCCGGGGCACGGTCCATTGTCGTGCCTTCAGAGCGGGCCCGTTACCTTTCCGAGATCGCCGACACCGTCCGGGCTTATCATGGCCGGACCGCGGACCAGGCTGAAGCCCTGAGAGAATGCTGGCACCTGGAGGAGACGAAAAAACGGCTGGCCGGAAGCGACAAGACTTCGGGCAGGGCACTGGACAAGGCCCTGGCCGGCGCACGGGCAAAAGTGGCGCCGGAAACCCTGGACCTGATGAAACAGTGGGACGAGATTCGGGCCCACCAGGACAGCGGGGAGATCGCCTATTGCGTGCGGGGCCGGGAGATCAAGGCGCCGCTTTACTATCGTTCCCTGTCCGGCACGGCCATTCCCAGGATCGCGTTGCCCGATTTCGCGGACCCCGGCCAGCGGTATAAATGGATGCGTGAAGAGCATGTGCCCGGCCGGTTCCCCTATACCGCCGGCGTCTATCCCTTAAAACGGGCCGAAGAGGATCCCACCCGCATGTTCGCCGGGGAAGGCGACCCGGCCCGGACCAACCGGCGGTTCAAACTGCTGTCGGAAAATTCCCAGGCCAAGCGGCTTTCCACTGCCTTTGATTCCGTGACCCTGTACGGATGGGACCCGGAAAAGCGGCCCGACATCTACGGCAAGGTGGGCACCTCCGGGGTCAGCGTGTGCACGCTGGAGGATGTTAAAATTCTGTATGGCGGGTTTGACCTGTGCGCGCCCAACACGTCGGTGTCCATGACCATCAACGGCCCGGCCCCGATCATGCTGGCCATGTTTTTCAATGCCGCCATCGACCAGCAGGTGGAAAAAACCGGGGCCGAAAAGAAGCGGAAACTGTCCGCCGACGAACGGGCCGCCATCGGCAGGCACGTGCTTTCCACCATCCGGGGTACGGTCCAGGCCGATATTTTAAAAGAGGACCAGGGACAGAACACCTGCATCTTTTCCGTGGCCTTTGCCCTGAAGATGATGGGCGACATTCAGGAGTTCTTCATCAGGAATCACGTGCGCAATTTTTATTCGGTGTCGGTTTCCGGCTACCATATTGCCGAGGCCGGGGCCAACCCCATTACCCAGCTGGCCTTTACCCTGGCCAACGGGTTCACCTACCTGGAGTACTACCTGTCCCGGGGCATGGACATCGACAGCTTCGCGCCCAATATTTCCTTTTTCTTTTCCAACGGCATGGACCCGGAATATACGGTGATCGGCCGGGTGGCCCGGCGGATCTGGGCCGTTGCCTTAAAGGAAAAATACGGCGCGTCCGAGCGGTCCCGGATGCTCAAGTACCACATTCAGACGTCGGGCCGGTCTTTGCACAGCCGGGAGATTCAGTTCAACGACATTCGCACCACTTTGCAGGCCCTGTGCGCCATTTATGATAACTGCAACAGCCTGCACACCAACGCCTATGATGAGGCCATCACCACGCCCGGCGACGAGTCGGTGCGCCGGGCCCTGGCCATTCAGCAGATCATCAACCGGGAATGGGGGCTGGCAAAAAACGAAAACCCCAACCAGGGCAGCTTCATCGTGGAAGAGCTGACAAGGCTGGTGGAAGAGGCGGTGCTGACGGAGTTCGACCGGATCACGGCCCGGGGCGGGGTGCTGGGCGCCATGGAGACCGGCTACCAGCGGAGCCGGATTCAGGAGGAGTCCATGCACTACGAGCAACTCAAGCACACCGGAGAACTGCCGGTGGTGGGGGTGAACACTTTTCTGCGGCCCGGCGGCCTGGACGGCAGCGAGGCCGGTCCCCTGGTACTGGCCAGGGCCACGGAAGCGGAAAAACGGTCCCAGCTTCGGCGGCTGGCCGCTTTTCACAAAAAGAACGCCAACCGGTCGGAACAGGCTTTAGAAGAGTTGAAGCAGACCGTGCTGGCCGGTGAAAACATTTTTGCCCGCCTGATGGATACGGTGCGGTACTGCTCACTGGGACAGATCACGCAGGCCTTGTATCAAATGGGGGGACAATACAGGAGAGGAATGTAGTGTTTCCATCCATAAATGAGAATTTCTGGATTGGAAACGTTTTCGTTTGGCGTTAATCTTACTCGTGATCGTAATCTTACTCTTGATCCGGTGGTGGTCGGCTGTCGAGCACGAGTACGAGTACGAGTACGAGTAGGAGTACGGGTAAGATAGAAGACAGGATTTGGAAAGAATATATAATATAGAACTGCGGAGGTTGTTTTCATGAGAGAAGCGGTGATTGTCGGCGCGGTGCGCACCCCGCTGGGCGCGTTTAACGGTTCCCTGGCCGGTGTGGGCGCCACCCGGCTGGGCGCCATTGTCATTCAGGAGGCCATTGACCGGGCTGGAATAGACGCGTCGGCGGTCAACGAGGTGATCATGGGCATGGTGCTGCCCTGCGGTTACGGTCAGAACCCGGCCAGGCAGGCGGCGGTCCAGGCCGGCCTGCCCTGGGAGGTGGAGTGCCTGACCGTGAACAAGGTGTGCGGGTCGGGTTTAAAGGCGGTGATGCTGGCGGCCCAGGCCATCGCGGCCGGAGATGCCGAAGTGGTAGTAGCCGGCGGCATGGAAACCATGAGCATGGCACCCTACTATCTTGAAAAAGCCCGGTTCGGCTACCGCATGGGGCCAGGCGCCATTCAGGACCACATGGTCCACGACGGGCTGTGGGACGTGGTCAACGATTTTCACATGGGCATGTCCAACGAGCTGTGCTCGGAAAAATATCATGTCAGCCGCGAGGACCAGGACCGGTACGCGGAAGAGTCCTACCGCCGGGCCATGGCTGCCGTGACATCGGGCCGGTTCTCCGCCGAGATCGTGCCCGTGCCGGTGGTCCGGAAAAAAGGGGAGACCGCGCTGTTTGCCATTGACGAGTGCCCCCAGGAAACCCGCTATGAAACCTTGTCCCGCATGAAGCCGGCATTCAAAAAGGACGGCGTGGGCACGGCGGGCAATGCCTCGGTGATCAGCGACGGCGCCGCCGCCGTGGTGGTGATGTCCCGGGAAAAGGCGGCGGAGTTCGGGTGCAGACCTTTGGCCGTGATCGGAGCCCAGGCGTCTTACGGCATTGACATGAAATATGTGCTCATGGCGCCGGTGTGGGCCATTCCCAAGTGCTTAAAGAAGGAAGGGCTGAATATCGGCGACATCGACCTGTTCGAGATCAACGAGGCGTTTTCCGGCTCCACCGTGGGTGTGATCCGGGAACTGGGCCTTGACCCGGCAAAAGTCAATGTCAACGGCGGCAGCGTGGCCCTGGGCCATCCCATCGGCGCCAGCGGATGCCGTGTCCTGGTGACCCTGCTTTATGAAATGGCCCGGCGCGGGGCGAAAACCGGCCTGGCGTCCCTCTGCCTGGGCGGCGGCGAGGCCGTGGCCCTGATTGTGAAAAGGTAAAATATGGATATTCAGGAAAGCCACACCGTTGTGTTTTATCTTGCTCTTGATCGTACTCGTGCTCGTAATCGTTTTTTTGTTTCGATCAAGAGCAAGATCAAGAGCACGAGTAAGAAGCATCAGGGAGGGAACCGATAAGCGGCAGGCAGGGAAGGAAGGGCGGTTACGAATGGCAGAAAAATCATTGTCCCCGCCGAAATCGGTATCAATGCGGTTTTATTCTGACGGAAATTCGATCCCGATCCCGATTTCGACAGCGATGACTGGAGGATGATATGACAATGGATATTCAGGAAACCTACACGCCCAAATCGGAAATCGACACCCGCCTGAAGCGGCTGCGCCGTTGTCTTGAAAAAGAAAAGACCGATGCCGCCCTGATTGTTGAAACCGCCGACCTGTTTTATTTTTCCGGAACCGCCCAGCAGGCCTTTCTGCATGTGCCGGTGGACGGGGATGCCGTTCTGATGGTTAAAAAAGACGCTCAGCGGGCCTTTGCCGAGTCTTCCATTGAGCAGATCCGGGCGTTGCGCAGCCAGAAGGAGATGGCCGCCGTCATCGGCTGCCCCAAAGTTCTGGGCATGGAGCTGGACGTGCTGCCGGTCAACATGTTTCGCTATTTTCAGGAGATGTTTCCATCCACACAAATCGTGGATATCTCCCATGCGGTGCGCTCGATCCGGGCCGTGAAGTCGGCCTATGAGATCGACATCATCCGTCATGCCGCGCGGTTGTCCGACCAGCTGGCCGCCTTTGTTCCCAGGGTCCTGGAGGCGGGCATGCCCGAGATCGAGCTGGCCGGGCTGATCGAGGCCGAGGCCCGGCGCCTTGGCCACCAGGGCATGATCCGCATGCGGGGATGGAACAGCAGTCTTTTTTACGGGCATATCATGGGTGGCGCGTCCGCCGCGACTGCCAGCAGCCTGGCGTCTCCCACCGGGGGCGCGGGAACCACTCCGGTTTTTCCCCAGGGCAGCAGCTTTGCCCCCATCCGGGCCGGCGAGCCGGTGCTCATGGATATGGCCTTTGGCTTTCGGGGTTACCTGTCGGACCATACGCGGATATACGCCATTGACGGCCTGGCCGATGATCTGCTGGAGGCGCATAACGCCATGCTGGAGATTCAGGAACTGGTCAAGAAGACAGCCCGACCTGGAATGACGGCAGGCTCGGTTTACGACCTGGCCGCCGAACGGGTGGCAGAACTGGGGTATGCCGACAACTTCATGGGCGCCGGAGAGGGCCGCGTGCGGTTTGTGGGCCACGGCGTCGGCATTGAGCTGGATG
>JBMORB010000395.1:0-3780 GCA_049320925.1 Thermodesulfobacteriota bacterium
ACCGGGTATCAGGACCTGACCGCCGGTGGCACGGTGCTGGCCCTGGTCACCGGCGGCGATGAAGTCAAAGAGGCTGTTGCCGGTCAGGATGTTGAAATCGTGACCGACACCACCCCGTTTTACGGCGAATCCGGGGGCCAGATGGGCGACACGGGCACGATTACCGCCGACCGTCTTAAAATAGAGGTGCTCGACACGGTCAAGGACCCTACCGGTCTTTTTATCCATAAGGGAAGGGTAGTGTCCGGCACGGTGAAAAAAGGACAGGCCGTTGCCCTGGCCGTGGACGAGGACCGGCGCCGGGCCACGGCCGCCAACCACACGGCCACCCATCTCCTGCACGCGGCTCTGGGCGCCATTGTGGGCGATCACGTGAAGCAGGCAGGGTCCCTGGTGTCGCCGGACCGGCTGCGGTTCGACTTCACCCATTTTGCCATGCTGGACCGGCCGACCCTGGATCGCATCGAGGTGTTTGTCAATGACCGCATTCGGCAGAACAGGGCCGTGACCATCTCCGAGATGAACATGAAAGAGGCCCTGGCCCAGGGCGCCACGGCCCTTTTCGAGGAAAAGTACGGGGACACGGTGCGGGTGATTAACGTGGAAGGGGTGAGCAAAGAGCTGTGCGGCGGCACCCACGCGCAACGGACCGGTGACATCGGCCTGTTCAAGATTGTTTCCGAGGCCAGTGTAGCCTCGGGCGTGCGCCGCATCGAGGCCCTGACCGGCGGCGGGGCCGTGGCCTTTGTTCAGGAGCAGATGGGTATTCTTGCGGAAGCGGCCGGCCTGCTCAAAGAGTCGCCTGCTTCTCTTGCGGCCCGCATTCACAAACTGCTGGCCGAGTCCAAGGCCATGGCAAAGGAGATGGCCGGGCTGAAAACCACCCTGGCCGCCGCCTCCATGGAAGGCCCGAAGAACGACGAGGCCCGGACCATCAACGGGGTGAAGGTGGTTGCCCGGAAGGTGACGGCGGACAACCCGGCGGCCCTGCGGGAGCTGGCCGACCGGCTGAAGGATAAATTGGGCTCCGGCGTGGTGGTGCTGGGCGCGGCCGCAGAGGGCAAGGCGTTTCTGATTGTCTCGGTGTCCAAGGATCTGGTCGGCCGGTTCAAGGCCGGGGATATTGTGCGCGAGGCGGCGGCCGTTGTGGGCGGCAAAGGCGGAGGCCGGCCCGACATGGCCCAGGCCGGAGGCCCCCAGCCGGAGCATCTGGACGCGGCCATTCAAAAAGCCTGCGACATGATCGGAAAAGGGTGATTGACAGATGCAGCGGCGGTCTTCAGGCCGCCATGCGGCCGGGCGGTAAAGGAAACCGGGCGATTCTGATGGAAGCCTGAAGGCTTCCGCTACATGGGCACCCGGATCGACAGATGCAGCGGCGGTCTTCAGACCGCCACCCACCCGGGATGTCATTTTCTTTGAAACCCGGGACCGGTATGGTAGCATGGGACCCATGAAAAAAATCATCAGCATTGTTAACCAGAAACAGGGCGCGGGAAAGACGGCCACGGCGGTCAACACCGCCGTATGCCTGGGCCTGATGGAAAAGCCGACCCTGCTGGTGGATTGCGATCCACAGGGCGATGCCGGGGCCTGCCTGGGCGTGGCGCCGGAGCAGACGCCCGGTTCCGGGCTTTATCAGGCCCTGATCGGCCGCCGGAAACTTTCCGATCTGACCGTGAGCACAAGTTTTGATTTTCTGAAACTGGTGCCCGCCGGCATCGATCTTTTTGCCGCCGAGTCCGAGGCGGCGGTGGTGGCGGGCCGGGAAAAGCTGCTGGGCACGCTGCTTTCCGGCGTTGCCGATACGGATTATATCGTTCTCGACACTCCGTCGTCTCTGGGTTTTCTCACCGTCAGCGCCATGGCCGCGGCCCATGTTGTCGTGGTCCCGGTGCGGTGCGAGAAAGACGCACTGGTCCACCTGGGCTACCTGCTTTCGGCCGTGGCCCGGGTCCGGAAAAATCTCAATCCCGGCCTCAAGATCGCGGCCGTCGTCTTTACCCGGTGCAGCGGCATGGAAGAGGTATATGCCCATCTGGATGCCGCGGCCTTGAAAAACATGAGCAGCAGCGTGCATATGGCCACTGTGGCGCGGTTTGACGGCCTGACCGGGCCGGCGGCCGCCGCGAACATCATGGCAAAAATCTCGGAGGACTATTTTGACCTGGCGGCCCGGCTGATCCAGGGATAAACCGTTGCCCGTCATGGGGTCTTTCAGGGGATCGGGACATGGCTTTCGATATCGATCCCGATCCTGATAGCGATTTAGATAAAGCATCATCATTGCGGGGTTTACTTGTTCTTGAACCGTTTTCGGGCAATAGGGCTTCTGGGAAGTCTGCCGCCGCATAGCGGGAAGGTTGTTGCAGGGAGGTGCTGTAAATGAAGATTACCGACGCCAGGGTGATTCAGACCGGTGAAAAAGAACTGATGGAGGCGATCATCCGGGACCTGGACTGGGACATGATCGTGGAGATGTTCAAGACCAAATACAGCCTGAACCTGGCCCCCGACCGGATGGAACTGCGCCAGGGGGACCTGGTGGTGCACCAGAACCAGGTGGCTTACAAGCTTGATTTTGACGTGAAGGTGACCCTCTCCGTGATGGTGGACCGGAAGGGGGAGTGCTTTGACGTGGCGACCTCGGTGGCCGAGGAAAAGCCCCACGGGGCAGAGGCCCCCGCGCCCGCCGCCGCTTCCGACCCGGCGCCCGAACCCGAAGAAGAGGCCCCAGCCCCGGCTCTCCAGGCCGCTCCTTCACCCGGTACGGCCGAAGATTCACTTTTTATAACCCCCGGCGCGGACACATCCAGGATGGCCTCGCAGATCGCGGACCTGCTCGCCGATATCAATCGCTCGTGACACGCCCCTTTGCGCTGTTTAATTAAACCGGAAAGTAAATACGCCGTTCTGCTTTATTGAATATGATACCGGGACCGGTGGTTATTTTTGTTTCGATCCCGATCCCGATCCCGATAGCGATTTCGATTCCGATAATAGTGAAACATCGGTTGCAAAAGATGGAAATGATGTTGTCAGACAGCCGGCTCTTGCCGGTGTGGGAAAAGGTGAAAAGCGGTGCCCGGCTCGACGCCGGTGACGGCATGCGCCTGTACGAAAGCAACGACCTTGCGGGAATCGGCGGCATCGCCGACCATGCGCGCAGAAAACGCCACGGCAACAAGGCGTTTTACGTGCACAACCGCCATATCAACTACACCAACATCTGCGTCAATCGCTGCCTGTTCTGCGCCTACTCGAAAAACAAGTCGGAAGCAGGCGCCTATGTTCTGTCTCCGGAACAGATCGGACATGAGGCCCAAAAACCGGAAAACAGCGGGGTAAAAGAGTTCCACATCGTGGGCGGGATCAACCCGGACCTGCCGTTTGAATACTACCTGGACCTGATCCGGGCCATAAAAAAGGCCCGTCCCGATGCCACGGTCAAGGCTTTTACCGCCGTGGAGATCGATTTTATTTCCCGCATGGCCGGACTTTCCCTGGAGGATACGATCGCCGAATTGAAGGCGGCGGGCCTGGCCATGATGCCCGGCGGCGGGGCCGAGGTGCTGTGCGACCGGGTCCGGCAAAAGCTTTTTCCGAAAAAGATTCCGGCCGCACGGTGGCTGGAGGTGATGGAGACCGTCCATCGCGCCGGACTGGTCACCAATGCCACATTGCTGTACGGCCATATTGAAACCCTTGAGGAGCGGGTGGACCATCTTCTGACCCTGCGCCGGCTTCAGGATGTCACCGGCGGCTTTTCCGCCTTTATCC
>JBMORB010000395.1:3790-7226 GCA_049320925.1 Thermodesulfobacteriota bacterium
CTGGCCTTTCACTCGGCCAACACCCGGCTCTCCTCGCTTCCGGCCACTACCGCCTATGACGACCTGAAAACCATTGCCGTGGCCCGGCTGCTTCTGGACAACGTGGACCACATCAAGGCCTACTGGGTGATGATCGGCGAGAAGCTGGCCCAGATCGCGCTTTCCTTCGGGGCCGACGATCTGGACGGCACCATCATCGAGGAGCGGATCACCCACACGGCCGGCGCCACCTCGGCCAAGGGGCTCACCGTGGCCGAGCTGCGGCGCATGATCGAGTCGGCGGGTTTTGAAGCCGTTGAGCGGGATTCTTTTTACCGGCCGGTGCCGGCGGGAGGGCGGGCCTGACATGGACCGGCTGAAAAGCGCGACCCAAAAAGCCATGGAAGGCGACCGGCTGGACGGCCAGGAGGCCCTGGCCCTTTATACGCAGACCGGTCTGCTGGCCCTGGGGCAGCTGGCGGCCCGGCAGCGGTGGCGGCTGAAGCCCGAACCGGTGGTCACCTACGTGGTGGACCGGAATATCAACTACACCAACGTGTGCGTGTCCGGTTGCCTGTTCTGCGCCTTTCACGCCGTGCCCGGTGACCGGGAAGGATACGTGCTGTCAGCGGAAGCATTGAAACAGAAGCTGGACGAGACCGTGGCCCTGGGCGGCACCCAGGTGCTGCTCCAGGGCGGCATGAACCCCGATCTTGACCTGGCTTATTATAAGGACCTGCTGCGGTTCATCAAGTCGGTGTCCGGTCTTCATATTCACGGGTTTTCTCCGCCGGAGATCGCTTTTTTCGCCCGGCAGTGGGGGGTGTCCGTTGAGACCGTACTGCGGGAGCTGATGGCCGCCGGCCTGGATTCGATTCCCGGCGGCGGCGCGGAAATCCTTTCCGACGAGATCCGCAAAAAAATTTCACCGGGCAAGTGCGACACCGCCACGTGGCTGGCCGTGATGGAAACAGCCCACGGCCTGGGCCTTCGGTCCTCGGCCACCATGATGTTCGGCCACATCGAAAAACCGCGCCACGTCATTGAGCACCTGCTGGCCGTGCGGGAGCTTCAGGATCGCACCGGCGGATTTACCGCCTTTATTCCATGGAGTTTTCAGCCGGAAAACACCCGCCTGCCCGGCGTAACGGCGTCGGCGTCCGACTATCTGAAGGCGGTGGCCATTTCCCGGCTGGTGTTAGACAACGTACCCAACATTCAGGCCTCGTGGGTGACCCAGGGCGACAAAATTTCCCAGGTGGCTTTGGGCTTCGGCGCCAACGACATGGGAAGCACCATGATCGAGGAGAACGTGGTGGCCGCCGCCGGGGTCCGGTACCGGCTGCCCAGGGAGGCCATTGTCCGCCTGATCGAAGGGGCCGGGTTCCGGGCGGCCCAGCGGGACTGCTTCTACCGGATTTTGCAGTACCACTGACACCGGTCGGTATGACGGATCGTTTTTTGTTTCTAAGGAACCCTGAAAAATTTAATTCAACGCTATTCTTTTCCGCCTGATTTTTTCATGCGTTCCAGCAGGCCGGGGTAGTAGGCACTTTTTCTCAAGTTCTCAAGATCGGCGTCCGTCTCCAGCAGGTGGCGCAGCCGGAACCCCCTGTCCAGCGCCTTTCCCATCCACCGCGCGGCATTTCCCAGGTCCCCGCGGACAGAATGGATACAGGCGATGTTGTAACTGATGCTCGCGGCGCTGTCCGGCGCGGCGGCCAGAAGCGATTCAAGCACAGTCAGGGCACTGTCGTATTGACCGGCCGCGCTGTATGCCACGGCCAGGTTGCTGGCCGCGTCCGTAAAGTCGGGGCGAAGGGCAAGGGCGCGGGAAAAATGGGCAATAGCCTCCTGCCTCCGGCCCAGGGAAATCAGCGCCAGCCCCAGATTATTGTGGGTTTCGGCAAAGTCGGGTTTGAGGGCCAGGGCGTTTGTGAAATGGTTGACAGCATCTGCCGGCCGGTTCTGCTCGGCGTAGATGACCCCCAGGCCGTTGTGCGCGTCGACCAGCAGATCGACGCTGTCCGCCGGAGCTCGGGCCAGAATCATGTTGTAGTTTAATACAGCGGCTTCCGTATCCCCTTTTTCGGTCAACAGCAAGGCCATCTGATAACGGGCCTTGTTATAATCGGGATCCAGTGCCACCGCTTTTGAAAAGGCTTCCAACGCCTCTTTTTTCCGGTTCGCCCTGACCATCATCAGCCCGAGGTTGTTATAAAACATGGCGCTGTCGGGCTGAAGAGCAAGAGCCTTGGAAAGGTGGATTTCCGCTGTTTCCAGCTGGTGCCGGCGGGTGTAAATTACCCCCAGGTCATTATGAATGTTGGCCAGCAGGCCGGGGGAGGTTTTGTTGTCGTGCATCAGGAAGTTGTAGTGAACCATGGCCTTTTCCTCTTTCCCGCTGTCGTACAGTGTCTGGGCCAGGCTGTACCGGGCTTCCGCATAATCCGGCTTCATGGCGATCGCTTCCGAAAAGGCGTCAATGGCCTTGTCGAGCTTTCCGGCCCTGCGCATCAGGATCCCCAGGTCATTGAAGCCTTCCGGGGAAGCAGGCTTCAGCGCCAGGGCCTTTCGGAAATGGGCTTCGGCCTCATCGAACTGTTTGCGTTCAGTCAGTATCATTCCCATGTCGTAATGAATGTCCATTAGCAGTTTCTGGGAAATATCGGGATAGTCCTTCAGCAGGGTTGAGTAATATCGCAGAGCCCTGTCATAATCGCCCTTATGGAACAGCGTGCGGGCAAAGTTGAAAGGGGTCTCCGGATAGTCCGGCCCCGTCTGCATGAGGACCGCGAAAATGTCATGCGCTTCGTCCATCTTGCCGGGCTGGGACATCAGCACGCACCCAAGGTTGTTTAATGCCAGCCAGCAGTCGGGGTTTTTTCTGACGGTATCCTCCCAAAGGGCCTGCAGCTCTTTATATTTGGCCTGCTCCCGCCAGGTTCGCGCCCCCATCACCATAAGAATCACCGCGCAGAGGCCCATCGCGAAATATTGCCCCTGGCCGCCCCGAAGGCGGGTGATGCGATACAGACCATTAACGGCAAGGGTGACCGGGACGATGATGGCCAGATACTGGAAGTGGTCGGCGACGAATGAATACCGCATGGGAAAATAGCTGATAAAACCCAGGGCCGGGGCCAGGACGGCGGTAAAGACAGCCACGCCGGCAACAGGTCCTCGCCCGATAAGCTTTCTCGCGGCAAAAAGAAGGCCCAAAAGCAGTATTGCGGTGACGGGAAACAGGTATTGCCACCACGCGGTGACATCGATTTCCCATCGGGGATAGATGAAAACAATCTCCGCGGGCCAGATGGATTTATACGCGTAAAACCAGAGGGCCCGCCCCGCGATCAGTATCCGCTCAATGAAGCCGAACTCCCACTCCGGGCCTTGGGCGCCCACATGGAGCTTCTCCACCAGGCTGGTGTTGATGCCGGCCCCGAGACCGGCG
>JBMORB010000396.1:0-7183 GCA_049320925.1 Thermodesulfobacteriota bacterium
ACGCCGACCTTTCGGGGTCGGTGGTGATTGAAAACCAAGGGCACAGAATTTGCACGGAGGCGTTGCATTACGAAGACAACCGGCATATACTCTATTCAAACGTACCGGTTGCCGTCATCGGGGAGTCTCTCCATTTCACGGCGGACTCCATGACTTTTGATCTGGCAACCGGCCGGGCGGTGTTGGCGGGAAACGTGACCGGCAGCATCACCGACACATCCATGACGGTACGATAAGCAAAGACCCGTGATCATGAACCGGCGCGAAATTAGAATAGGGATCGTTCTGCTGGTGATGCTTCTGGCGGCGTCTCTTTTCGCCCAGGAAGCACCTTCCCCCGGTGCCGGCAAAGGCACCATTAATATTACCGCCGACCGGCTGGTGGCCCAGAGCCGGGCCGACTATGCCGAATTCACTGGCAATGTCCACGCGGTGAGCGATGATTTTGACATCCGGGCCGATTCCCTTCAGGTCTTTTACAGCCAGACCCCGGAGACCGCGCCCTTGCAGCCCGAAAAACCCCGGGACGAGACCGCCGGCAAAACCGTAAGGGAAGTCGTCGCCACAGGCAACGTGACCATTCTGTTCGGCGACAAGACCGCCACGACGCCGAAGGCCGTTTATTCACGGGAGGCCAGCCGGGTGACGCTTACGGGCCCGGGCTCCACGGTCACGGGCCCCAGCGGACGGATCTCCGGCCAGACCATCACCCTGCACACCGAAACCGAAAACGTCACCGTTGAAGGCGGCGCCCAGGACCGCGTACAGGCCGTGATCCAGTCGTCTAAACCGGCCGGGCCCCCCCACGACGCCCCAAAAAACTGACAGGAAACAAAACGGCATGGCGGTACTCTATTTAAGAGAACTGGTGAAGCATTACGGCGGCCGCAAGGTGGTGGACGCGGTGAGCCTGGAGCTGGAAAGCGGACAGGTGGCGGGTTTGCTGGGGCCCAACGGCGCCGGGAAAACCACCACCTTTTACATGACCGTGGGCATGATCCGGCCGGACAGCGGCACCATCGCCCTTGACGGCGACGACATCACGCAGGACCCCATGCACATAAGGGCACGAAAAGGACTGGGATACCTGCCCCAGGAGTCCTCGGTCTTTCGCAAGCTGACCGTGGAGCAGAACATTCGGGCGATCCTTGAATACCTGAATGTGCCGGAGGAACAACAGATCGAACGCACCCGGGCACTGCTGAAAGAACTGGGTATTGACCACCTGGCCAAACAGCGGGCCGCCGTGCTCTCGGGCGGTGAACGGCGACGCCTTGAGATATCAAGGGTATTGGCCACCAACCCGTCGTTCGTGCTGCTGGACGAGCCCTTTGCCGGTATCGACCCCCTGGCCGTGGCCGATATTCAGTCCATCATCCGGCATCTCACCGACAGGGGGCTGGGGGTCCTGGTCTCGGACCACAACGTGCGGGAAACCCTGGGAGTCTGCGACAAGGCTTATATCCTCAACAACGGGAAGGTCATCGAGGCCGGCACGCCACAGATGATCGCGGAAAGCAAAACCGCCAGAAGCATTTATCTGGGGGAGGCGTTCAGGTTATAATATGGCCCTCGACCTGCGACAACACCTCAAGCTGTCCCAGCAACTGGTCATGACCCCCCAGTTGCAGATGGCCATTCGGCTCCTGCAGCTCAACCGCCTGGAACTGGTGGACATGATTCAGCAGGAACTGGCTGAAAACCCGGCCCTGGAAGAGGCAACGGAAACCGCCACAGAAGAGGAACTCAAGGCCGAAACAGCCGAGGCCGAACCGCCGCCCGCCGACCCGGCGGTGGCAAAAGAAGTGACCATCGAGGAAAAAATCACCGACCAGGCGGAATGGGAAAACTATTTAAACGAATACAATTCCTACGGCGGGGTCCAGTTCGAAAGCGAGGCCAGGGAGCAGCCTCAGTACGAATCCTTTGTCGCATCCCAGAAAACCCTGAGAGACCACCTGCTGTGGCAGTTTCTCATGACCCTTCCCTCGGAGGCGGACGAGGCCATCGCCAGCCTGATCATCGGCAACGTGGACGACGACGGTTACCTCAAGGCCGAGGTGGCGGAAATTGCGGAAACGGCGCAGGTGCCGCCGGAACGGGTGGAGGCGGTGCTGGACGTGATTCAGACTTTTGATCCGCCCGGCGTCTGCGCGCGAAGCCTTTCGGAATGCCTCCTGATACAGGTCCGGCAGCTGGGCATTGAAAGCCCGCTCATCACCGGTATTCTGACGGGCCACATGAAGCACCTGGAGACCAAGAATTACAAGGCCATCGCCAGGGATCTGGGGATCAGCGCGGAAGAGATCGTGGCCGCGGTCAACATGATCCGCACCCTGGAACCCAGGCCCGGCAGGAGCTTTCGGCAGGACGACGCCGGGTATATCATTCCCGATATCTATGTTTACAAATTCGAGGACGACTTTGTCGTGGTGTTAAACGACGATGACCTGCCGCGCCTTCACATCAACCCCTATTATCGGCGGGCCGCCCGGCGTGATGCCGAGGTGTCCAGAGAGGCCAAGGAATACCTTCAGGAAAAAATCCGCTCCGCCACCTGGCTGATCAAGAGCATTCAGCAGCGCCAGAAAACCATCTACGCCGTGATGAAAAGCATTCTCAAGTTTCAGCGCGACTTTTTTGACAAAGGGGTGGCCCATCTCAAGCCCATGATCCTGCGCGACGTGGCCCAGGACATCGGTATGCACGAATCCACCATCAGCCGGGTGACCACCAACAAATATGTCCACACGCCCCAGGGCATCTTCGAGTTGAAATACTTTTTTAACAGCGCCATCAACCGGACCGACGGCGACAGCATGGCCTCGGTGAGTGTGCAGGACAAGATCCGGCAGATCATCAAGCAGGAAAACCCGAAAAAGCCTTACAGTGACGACAGAATAGCAAAGATTCTCAAGGAATCCGATATAGACATCGCCCGACGGACCGTGACCAAGTACAGGGAAGCCATGGGCATCCTCTCGTCCGCCAAACGAAAACAATTTTAAGGAGAACCGCCATGCAGGTAACCGTTACATTCAAAAACCTTGAGGCCTCGAACCATCTGAAACAGTTCGTATCGGACAAACTCGGCAAGTTCGACCGGCTTTTTGACTCCCCGGCCAAGGCTGAAGTCTGTCTGTCTGTTGAAAAATTCAGAAACATCGCGGAAATCACCATCACCGGCGACCGCCTTAACATCATCGGCAAGGAAGAAACCGAAGACATGTACGCGGCCATCGACCTGGTCATGGACAAGATCGAAAAGCAGATCAAAAAGAATAAAAAGAAGATCAAACAGCACCGGCCCGCAACCCGGAAGGCGTCAAAGAAACCGGACGATACGGAAATATCATAGACGGGCAACCGGCTGTTCGACGGACCGCGCCCGGCGGCGGGTTGACATCCTTCGCCGGGTGGCGTATTTTCCAGCCTGGCATATGGGGAAGTGGGCGGCTGTTTTTATGGTGATAAGAAAATGAAAATTCTGGATGCATTACGGAAGGAGACGGTTCTTGTCAACCTCGAGTCCCGTGACAAGAAGGGTGTCCTTGAAGAGTTGACGCTGCCGGCGGCGAAAATATCGGGTGTTGAGCACAGCAAGCTGGTACGCATGCTCATGGAGCGGGAGCGGCTGGGCACCACCGGCATCGGCGGCGGCATCGGCATTCCCCACGGCAAGATAAAGGAACTCAACACCGTGGTGCTCTGCGCGGGCTTGAGCCGGAAAGGGGTCGAATTTGACGCCATGGACGGCCGGCCGGTGCGCATCTTCTTTCTGCTCTTCACGCCGGAGGGAGCCACCGAAATGCATCTCATGCTGCTTTCCCGCATCTCCAGGCTGCTGAAAAATGACATTTTCAAGCAGCGCCTGCTGGACGCCCAGGACGCGGAGGCCGTAAGGGACGTTATCGAGGAATACGACGAAGAACCATGAGATAAGGGATCAGGCAGGCAAACGGATCACCGCCTGAACATTAATCAGGGTTTCTTCGGGGTCCAATCCTGCGCCATTGCTCTTAACCCGGCGGAAAACGGCTTGCTGGAATCAGCCTTAAACCGCATAATCATTGCCCGATAACGCCCCCAGGCCGATATTCTGCACGTCAACATGCGCAACTTCACCATTCACATTCTCACGGGACTGTCGGGTTCCGGAAAGAGCACGGCCCTGGATGTCTTTGAGGACGCCGGGTTTTACTGCGTAGACAACATGCCGGTGGCCCTGCTGCCCAAATTTCTGGAAATTCCGGTCAACACGGCGTCGGGCATCTCCGGCCTGGCCTTTGTGATGGATCTGCGGGAACCCGATTTTCTGGACACCTACCCAGCGGTCTTCGAAAAACTCAGAGAGCAGCATTATCACCTGACCATTCTCTTTTTTGAGGCCGGGGAAAACATTCTCATTCAGCGCTACAGCCAGACGCGCCGCCACCATCCCCTGGCCGGCGACAAGGGGCTGGTTCACGGCATCCGGTCGGAGCGGGAACAGTTACAGGGGCTTCGCGCCGCCGCGGACAAGGTGATCGACACTTCGGCCCTGACGGTTCACGGGTTAAAAGCCTGCCTGCTGTCCATGATCCGGCAGAACGCCAGCCACCTGCCCATGCGCATTCACGTCATGTCCTTTGGTTATAAGTTCGGCATTCCCCACGACGCGGACGTCATCATGGATGTACGGTTTCTGCCCAATCCCTACTTCGAGAACACGTTGAAACACAAGGACGGAACACAGGCCGATGTGGCCGACTATGTCCTTAACCACCCGATCGGTCAAACTTTTTTGGAAAACTTTTTAAACTTGATTGACTTCCTTCTGCCTTTATACAAGAATGAGCCCAAAGCGTATCTCACTCTGGCCGTCGGCTGTACCGGCGGGTGCCATCGAAGCGTGGCAGTGGCGACCGCAATCTTTACTCATCTGAAAACGCGGGAACGCCACGTGGAGATATCACACAGGGATCTACAACAGGCGGGCCACACCACATGATCGGTATACTGGTAGTCACCCATGCAAAACTCGGCGATGCCTTGATCGAGGCGGCCCAGTTTATCCTCGGCTCCAGGCCCGAAGCGGTGGGGGCTGTTTCCATCGACTTGAGCGAAAACGCGGAAAAGCTGCGGAAAAAAATCGCCGACGGCATCAAGGAGGTCAAGGGAGAAGGCGGCGTGCTGATCCTCACCGACATGTTCGGCGGCTCCCCTTCGAACCTGAGCTATTCATTTCTTGAAGAGAACCAGGTGGAAGTGCTTTCCGGGGTCAACCTGCCGATCCTCATCAAGGCGATACGGATGCGGCAGGACATGCCGCTGGCGGACCTGACCCGTGCGGTGGAAGAGTCCGGCAAAAAAAGCATTTCCATCGCCAGCAGTATCTTAAAAGGCAACAAGCGTGGCTGATGGTTGTGCCTGTTTCCATACCGCCGATATCACGCCGGCCGACATTCCCGACATTGCAGCAATTGAAAGCGCCTGTTTCAGGGACCCCTGGAGTCCGGCCGCCATGGCAAAAGAGTTGTCGATCCCGGGAGGAGGCGGTCTGGCGGCATGGCGCGCCGGCACGAACGGCGTTGCCGGTTATATCTTTTTCCGTTTCATCCTCGACGAGATGCATATACTTAAAGTGGCAATGGACCGGAAGTGGCGGCGGCAACATGGCGCCTTCCTCCTGGTCTCAAAAGCCCTTGACCGGGCCCGGCGGATGAATATGGACCGGGCCTTTCTGGAGGTTCGGGCGTCCAACGAGGCGGCGGTAAAACTTTACGAAAAGCTTGGATTTGCCGAGGCCGGCAGGCGGCCCGGCTATTATTATGACGACAACGACGACGCAATCATGATGATTCACCTTTTAAAGGAGGCTTAAGATGACCATTCGACTGGGAATCAACGGGTTCGGCAGAATCGGACGCATGGTGTTCCGGGCGACGTTAAACCATCCTCAGGTCAAAGTGGCGGCCATCAACGACCTGACCGACGCGGAAACCATCGCCCACCTGCTGGCCTTCGACTCGGTGCACGGCCGGCTGCCCCACGAGGTAAAGGCAGGGGAAAACTGCATTATCGTGGACGGCCAGACCATACCGGTGACCGCGATCAAGGATCCGGCCAAACTGGCCTGGAGAGAGCACAACGTGAGCATCGTGGCCGAATGCACGGGCCTTTTCCGGGACAAGGACTCCGCCGCCAAGCACCTGGAAGCCGGCGCCCGCAAGGTGATCATTTCCGCGCCGGCCAAAAGCCCGGACATCACCATCGTGATGGGCGTCAACGCCACCAGCTACGATCCCCGGAACCACCACATCATCTCCAACGCCTCCTGCACCACCAACTGCCTGGCGCCGGTGGCCAAGGTGCTGCATGAAAAATTCGGCATTCAGGCCGGCCTGATGACCACGATTCACTCCTACACCGGGGACCAGCGCCTGCTGGACTTCCCCCACAAGGACCTGCGCCGGGCCCGGGCAGCGGCCCTTTCCATGATCCCCACCACCACGGGCGCGGCCAAGGCGGTCTCCCTGGTGCTGCCCGAACTGGCGGGAAAAATGACCGGCCTGGCCATTCGCGTGCCCACGCCCAACGTCTCCATCGTGGACTTCGTGGCCACCGTCGGCAAGTCCGGGGTCACGGCGTCGGACGTCAACAACGCCCTGAAAGAGGCCTCGGAAAAAGAGCTGTCCGGCATCCTGGGATACAGCGACCTGCCGCTGGTCTCATCGGACTTCAACGGTTCGAAACTCTCCTCCATCGTGGACGCGCCCACCACCGACGTGATGGCCAATATGGTGAAGGTGCTTGCCTGGTACGACAATGAAACCGGCTACTCCACCCGCATGGTGGACCTGGCGGCCATGATCGGCGCCAGCCTGTAACCCAACACCTCAACGGGAGAACGACCATGAGCGCGCGAACACCCCTGATCGCGGGAAACTGGAAAATGTACAAGACCGACGCCGAGGCCGGGGCCACGGCCGCCGACCTTGCCCGGCGCCTTGCCGGCGTCACCGGCCGGGAGGTGATGATCGCCCCGCCCTTTACCGCCCTGACCACGGTCCGGGACGCCCTTCGCGGAAGCAGCATCGGCCTGGGTGCCCAGGACCTTTACTGGGAAACCCGGGGCGCCTTTACCGGCGAAATATCGGCGGAAATGCTGGTCGCCGCGGGATGCGGCCACGTGATCATCGGC
>JBMORB010000397.1:0-7162 GCA_049320925.1 Thermodesulfobacteriota bacterium
GCCACGATCATGCCGGTGACCGACCCACCCTTGAAGGCCATGTCAAGGCCCTTGGACAGGCCGCCTTTGGCCGCTTCAGCGGTGCGAACGTTGGCGATGACGGAAACCCGCATGCCGATATAGCCGGCAAAAAAAGACGCGATGGCCCCTACGGCAAATCCGATGGCGGTCAGCGTATCCATGGTGAACCAGATAATGGCGCAGATGATGACGCCGGTGATGCCCATGCTTTTGGCCTGACGGTTCAGGTAGGCGATGGCGCCTTCCTTGACCGCGTCGGCGATCTTGTTCATTTTCTCGTCACCGGCGGGAGCACTTTTCACGATGCCCGCCATGATCAGAGAATACAGAATGCCCACCACTCCGATCAGAGTGCAGAGGAGCGGCAGATTCCCGGTTAACGCGCTCATGATACCTCCTTCCAAAATAGGGATGGCGCCACGGATGTCGTCCATGGCGCCATCCAGGTTTAAATATTCGCTTCTACATGCCCATCGAAATCATGATAGGAACGATCAGAAGCGCCACGATGTTGATAACCTTGATCATGGGGTTGATGGCCGGGCCGGCGGTGTCCTTGTACGGGTCACCGACGGTGTCGCCGGTGACGGACGCCTTGTGGCCGTCGCTGCCCTTTTTGTGAAGCTTTCCGTTGTCGTCGGTCACGCCGTCTTCAAAGGATTTCTTGGCGTTGTCCCAGGCGCCGCCGCCGCTGGTCATGGCAATGGCCTGGAAAAGACCGGTCAGAATGCTGCCGATGAGCACGCCGCCCAGGGCTTCCCTGCCCAGCAGCAGGCCCACGGCGATGGGAACCACGACCGGGATCAGGGCCGGAACCATCATCTGCTTGATGGCGCCCTTGGTCACGATGTCCACGCATTTGCCGTATTCGGGCTTGGCCTTGTATTCCATGATGCCCTTGATTTCCCTGAACTGCCGGCGGACTTCTTCCACGATGCTGCCGGCGGCCTTGCCCACGGCTTCCATGAGCAGCGAGCCGAAGTAATAAGGAAGCAGGCCGCCGATAAAGAGGCCGGCCAGAACCATGGGGTTGGAAAGGTCAAACAGAACAGGCGCGTCAAAAGACCTTGAATATTCAGCAAAAAGAACCAGGGCCGCAAGGCCCGCGGAACCGATGGCGTATCCCTTGGTAACAGCCTTGGTGGTGTTGCCCACGGCATCCAGGGGGTCGGTGATGTTGCGGATCTCTTCGGGCAGGCCGGACATCTCGGCGATGCCGCCGGCATTGTCCGTTATAGGGCCGTAGGAGTCGATGGCCACCACGATGCCCGTCATGGAAAGCATGGAAACCGCGGACAGGGCAATGGCGAAAAGGCCGCCCGCCGCGTCACCGGCAAAGCCGCCGCCCAGGTAATAGGCGCCCAGGATCGAGGCCACGATAACGATAACCGGCGCCGCCGTGGACTTCATGCTGACGGCCAGGCCGGCGATGACGTTGGTGCCGTGGCCGGTGAGGCTGGCTTTGGCGATGTGCTGAACCGGGCTGTATTCCTTGGCGGTGAAGTATTCGGTGATGGCCACGATCAGGCCGGTCAGCACCAGGCCGATTAATGCCATGAGGAAAACATTCATCTGCGTAAAGGATGGATGATCAATGAGCGATGCCTGAGCGGACTCGCCTTTCAGGAAAAAGCCCGTCACGATATAAAAGGCAATGGCCGCCAGAACGCCGGAAACAGCCAGACCTTTGTAAAGAGCGCCCATGATGTACTGACTCTTGCCGAGTTTTACCGCAAATGTTCCGATGATCGAGGCGATGATGGAAATGCCGCCGAGCATCAGGGGGAACTCCACCCAGGCGCTGTCGGCGCCGAAAACGGTCTTGGCCAGCAGCATGGCCGCCACCAGGGTGACGGTATAGGTTTCATAAAGGTCGGCCGCCATGCCGGCGCAGTCGCCCACGTTGTCGCCCACGTTGTCGGCGATAACGGCGGGGTTTCTGGGGTCGTCTTCGGGAATACCGGCTTCGACCTTACCCACCAGGTCGGCGCCCACGTCCGCGGCCTTGGTGTAGATGCCGCCCGCGATACGGGCAAACACGCTCATCAGCGAGCAGCCAAAGCCCAGGCCGATCAGGGCATGAAACGCCTCTTCAGGAACGGACTGTTTGGCGATAAAATAAAAACCCGCCAGACCGATGATGCCCAGGCCCACCACCATGACGCCGGTAACCGACCCGCCCTTGAAGGCCAAGCCCAGAGCAGCCTGAAGGCCCTTGCTCGCGGCCTGCGTAGTACGTACGTTGGCCCGCACGGTGACCCACATGCCGACAAATCCGGCCAGGGCCGACCCCACGGTGCCGATGACGAAACCGGCGGCGGTCCACGGGCCGAGACCCGCGACCAGAATCAGAATCACCAGCACTACCGCGACGATGGCCACGGTCTTATACTCGCGGGCCAGGAACGCGTAGGCGCCTTCCTTGACCGCATTGGATATATCCTGCATTTTTGCGTTGCCGGCATCCTGTTTGGATACCCACATGGCGGTTACCACGGCGTAGATCACGCCCAGCAATCCGCATCCTAAAGCGAAAAGAATTGTTGAACTCATTCAAACCTCCTTACGGATCCCTCCCGGTTGTTGATGTTTCATCGTACGCGGAAATTCCCGGCCCGGTTTTGCGAAGGCGGGTTCGGTGGTCGAGTCTGGCCCTCCCAATATGCCGCCCTCCTGGTCCCGGGGTTTCGGCGAAACGATGCCCTGCCCCTTGAAAATATTATTCGTCTGTCTGATGCAGTATTCCGTGGAAGCGGTTCATGGCCGCTCTTGCGCCATGTTGCAGAATCGCCGCCACGGCTTCCCCGGCGTGCTCTATCAGCCGACCCAGATGCTCTTTTTCATCGGCTGAAAAGCCCCCTAATACATGGCCGACAACACCCTCCCGGGCGCCGGGGTGATTGATACCGACGCGGACACGGGTAAAATCGCCGGTCCCGAAGGTATCAATGATGGATCTGATTCCGTTGTGTCCGCCATGACCTCCTTTCGTTTTTATTTTTATTTTCCCAAAGGCAAGATCGATGTCGTCATGAATGATCAACATCTTTCCGCCTGATATCTTGAAAAATTGCGCCACCTGCAGCAGCGGTGGACCGCTGTTGTTCATGAAGGCCAAGGGCTTTGCCGCAATGATGCGCTTCCCTTCCACCTCGCCCAGGCCGTAACGGCATTTGCCTTTCGTTTTATCGGTGCGGAATGCGTAACGATCGGCCAGCCGGTCGATGACCATAAACCCGATGTTGTGCCGGGTGCTTTTGTATTCGCCTCCCGGGTTGCCGAGACCCGCCAGCAGGTAAAGTTCGGATTCGTCGTCCATACACCATCGGTTTCAAAAATCGTAAAACCGCCGCTGTTACTCTGCAGATGCCTTTTCGCCTTCTTCCTTCGGGGCCTCTTCGGCGCCTTCCACGGCGGCCTCTTCGGCGCCTTCCACGGCAACGGCCTTTTCTCTGGTTGGGGCGGCAACGGCGATGATCGTGAAGTTGGTTTCATGCACCAGCTCAACGCCTTCAGTGGCCTGAATATCAGCCACATGGACCGCGTCGCCGATATCCAGATCGCTCACGTTGATCTGGATGGATTCGGGAATACTGGCGGGCAGGCACCGGACTTCCAGTTCCCGCCGGATCAGTTGCAGCACACCACCCTCTTTTTCTCCCTTGCAGGTTCCCACCGTCACCACCGGAACGTAGGTGGTGATTTTTTTCTTCATATCCACTTCGTAAAAATCCGCGTGGATGAGACTCCGTGAAACCGGGTGCCGCTGAATTTCCTTGATCATGACGGTCTTGGAGGCGGCGCCGTCGTCGATATTCAGCGACAGCAGGGCCTGGTGACTGCCTTCCTTGAGGAGATTCCTAAAATCGTGGTCGTTGATGATCAGGGTGACCGGGTCCTTCCTGTAACCGTACACCACGGCGGGTACGAAGCCTTCCCGCCGGAGCGCCTTGGGGGTAGCGCCGCCCTGCGCGGGCCTTGTTTTGACTTTGAGTTCCTTAAGTTCCATGTTTAAAAATCCTTATTCAAAGAGTGTTTTTGCGTTTTATCTATACGAAAAGAGATGTGACAGAATCTCCCCTGTAACTTCGGATCATGGCTTCTCCCACCAGTTCGGCGATGGAAAGAACGCTGATTTTACCGCATTTACGGGCGTTTTCGTTTAACGGGATCGTGTCGGTGACGATGATCCGTTGCAAATGGGAGGCATTGACCCGGTCTACGGCAGGGCCGGACAGAACCGGATGTACGCAGCAGGCGTTGACTTCCCTGGCGCCCTTGGCGGCCAGCGCCGCCGCCGCCTGGGTCAGGGTGCCGGCGGTGTCTACCATGTCATCCAGAATGAGCACCGTCTTGTCCTTGACGTCGCCGATGACCGCCATGGCCTGGGCCTGATTGGGTGCGGACCGTCGCTTGTCCACGATGGCCAGCCCCGCGTCCAGGCGCTTGGCAAAGGCCCGTGCCCGCTCCACGCCGCCGGCGTCGGGAGACACGATCACCAGGTCGCCGGTGGAAAAGTGGGACGTGATGTGATGGATCAGTACCGGCGCCGCGAAAAGGTTATCCACCGGAATGTTGAAAAACCCCTGAATCTGTCCCGCGTGCAGATCCAGAGTGATGATCTTGTTGGCCCCGGCCTGGGTGAGCAGGTCGGCCACCAGCTTGGCGCTGATGGGTACCCGGGGGGCCACCTTCTTGTCCTGGCGCGCATATCCGAAATAGGGGACCACGGCGGTGATTCGGCTGGCGGAGGAACGCTTCAGGGCATCGAGCATCAGCAGCAGTTCCACCAGATTATCGTTGACCGGGGCGCAGGTGGACTGCACCAGGAACACATCCTTCCGCCGCACGTTTTCATTGATTTCAATCTGGACTTCGCCGTCGCTGAACCGGGAGACCTTGGCCTGGCCCAGGGGGCGGCCCAGATAGTCGCATATTTTTTGGGCCAGCGCCGGGTTGGAGTTCCCGGAAAAGATCTTGAAATCGTTGTTATGTTCCTTCAATGAGTCACCCTTGGTTTTGTTGTTTGCAAAAAATATATTTTGGCTGGGGCGGGAGGATTCGAACCTCCGAATGCAGGAATCAAAATCCTGTGTCTTTACCGCTTGACGACGCCCCAGTGCGTGGCGATCACGTTACCTGGTCAAGCCGTATGTCCCGCCGTCAGCAATTTCGTATAAAACAGACGTTCTCCCTTTTCCCTGGGAATGGAAACACCTGCGTGTTCGGCTGTTTTTTCGTCTTTAAAAACGCCGAAAACGGTCGGGCCGCTTCCCGACATCAGGGCGCCCATGGCGCCGCTGTCCATAAGCCTTTTTTTTGCAAGGTCAATTTCAGGGTGCAGCGCGCAAGTAACCTTTTCCAAATCGTTTTTCAGGTGCCTTGCAAAGTCAAGTTCAGTCGTTTTTGTAAAAGAAGGGATCGTAGAAATTTTTTTGTTATTTGTCAATGTTAAATTGTAATTTTTATAGATCTGACGGGTGGAAACATGAATGTCCGGATGGATCAGCACCACCGGAAGAGATGGCAAAAGTGGGTATGCGGTCAGATGGTCCCCGATGCCGGTGGCAAGAGCCGGCCGGCCGAAAATAAAAAAAGGCACGTCGGCCCCCAGCCGGGCACCCATTTCCATGAGCCGGTCACTGGCAAAAGGCCGGCCGAAACGGTTGTTGAGCCATACCAGGACCGACGCGGCATTGCTGCTGCCGCCGCCCAGACCCGCGGCCACGGGTATGTTCTTGGTCAGGGTGATGGAGACCCCGGCCCGAATACGGGCGGTTTCAAAAAAGAGAGTGGCGGCCCGATGAGCCAGGTTGGAATCGTCGGAGGGGATATCCGGATGGTTGCACTGAACCGAAACGCCGACGGATGTGGTTTCAAACACCAGCTCGTCGAACAGGCTGATGGGACACATCAGGGAAAACAGGTCATGGTATCCGTCGGCCCGTTTGCCGGTGACATGAAGGAAAAGGTTGATTTTGGCCGGTGAAAGAACCCTCATGAAGGGACCCTTCAATAAAGGCGCAGGCGCCGGCATGAAAATGTCGGCGCCTGCGCCTGCTTTTAACCCCGCGAAAGATCAGCTACCAGGTGATTTTAACCACCATGTAAATGCCGTTGGGCTTTCTGATAAGCAATTGTAATATATTGCCTTCTTTCATTGTCGCCAGGATGGCTTCAAAATCCTTTGCGCTGGTGATGCGGCGGCGGTTGATCTCTTTTATCACATCTCCCTCCTGAAGGCCGGCTTTTTCCCCCCGGCCGCCGGGAGTCACCTCGGAGACGTAAACACCGTCGGTGTTGTTTAAATCCATTTTCCGAGCCATCTCGTTGGTGATGTCGGTCACCACGACACCCATGGCGTTTTTCGGACCTGTGCCCGGTTTCCCCATGGCGGTTTTGGTGTCGTCCCGCTCAGCGATCTTGACGTTTTTGGTCAGTTTTTTGCCATCCCGCAGCAACAGCACCCTGATGGTCTGGCCCACGGGGAGGTTGGCCACCATGGCCGAAAGATCGCGGCTGTCCTTGATTTCCCGGCCGTTGACTTCAAGGATGATGTCCTGGGTCTTGATGCCGGCCTTGTCCGCCGGGTCTCCAGGGAACACCTCGGTGACCAGTGCCCCCTTGCCGTCTTCCAGGTTGTAGTACTCGGCCATCTCCTTGCTCACCGGCTGAATGCCCACGCCCAGCCAGCCGCGCGTCACATGTCCCTGGTTCTCCAGCTGGTCCAGGATGTTTCTGGCCAGGTTGGCCGGAATGGCGAACCCGATGCCCTGGCCGCTGGCGATAATGGCCGTGTTGATACCCACGACTTCCCCTTTAAGGTTGACCAGGGGTCCGCCGCTGTTGCCCGGATTGATGGACGCGTCAGTCTGGATGAAATCGTCATACGGCCCGGCCCCGATCACCCGGCCCTTGGCGCTGACGATGCCGGCGGTGACGGTCTGCTCCAGGCCGAAGGGGCTGCCGATGGCTACTACCCATTCTCCCACCTTCAGATTGTCCGAATCACCCAGCTTCAGGCTGGGAAGGGGGCGCTTGGCCTTTATCCTGAGAAGGGCCAGGTCGGTGTTGGCGTCGTTGCCCACGACCTCTGCTTCATACTCATCACCATCCTTTAGCTTGACGGTAATGGTGTCGG
>JBMORB010000398.1:0-7142 GCA_049320925.1 Thermodesulfobacteriota bacterium
GCAGACAGTTGACAGGGTCTCCAGGGTCAGGGGCCGGTGAACCGCGGGGGCCGACGCCGCCTCCAGCAGGGCCGGAAGGTCGGCGTCATTCATGTCGACGGGTTCTTTCAGGTTCACCGCTTCCAGCCCCGTGTAGGTCTTATGGGGTGACGGCTGATCGGCCCAGTCCAGCGCATGAGGGGTCATGGCATGGCGGTCATAAGCGGTGATGCGGTGATAGTGTTTCAAAGGCAGGCTCATGGCGGTTTCCTGACATAACGGTACTGTTTATTTCACCGGACTGTCAAGCCCGGATATTTCATGAAATTTTTCGACACCTATAAATTTTTATAAGACACGGATTGTTGCAGTAGAATTCGGACTTTTTTAAACATACAAACTGCCATGAGCGTTTTGAGACATTTTTTACCGATTTTTATGTCGAAAAATTTCGTGAAATATCCGGGCAAGATGCATTTACATGGAGAATATGGTATAAATCGTTTGCAACCATCCCGCCGGTACGGGAAAACCACGAAACCTGAAAAACCTTTAAAGAGGAACGTCCATGCAGACCAAGCTGATCGCTACCATCGGACCCCGCTCCCGGGAAAAGGCCACGCTCCAGAAACTGGTGGATGCCGGGGTGACCATCTTCCGGTTGAATTTCTCGCACGCGGTTCCCGGCGATTTTGCCGACGTGATTCAGTCGGTCAGGGAAATCGAACATCAGAGCGGAACCGTTCTGACCCTGATGGGCGACCTGAGCGGTCCCAAAATCCGCATCGGCGAGGTGACCGGGGCACCGCTGTCGGTCTTCCCCGGCCAGGTGGTGCGGCTGGGCCCGCCCCAGGCGAAAAAAGCCTTTGGCGACGCGCCTTACCTGCCCCTGGACCTTCCCGAAATCCTGACCTCCCTGAAACCCGGATCAGCGGTGATCCTCAGCGACGGCATTCCCATTTTCCGGGTCAAATCGGTCCAGGAGACAAAAGAAGGCCGGGTCTTTGAACTGGAAACCCGGAGCAGCGGACTGCTCTCTTCCAACAAGGGCGTCTCCTTTCCCGGCCTTTCCTTTGATCTGCCGGCTCTCACGCCCAAGGACCGGGCCGACGTGGGCGAGGCCCTGCGCGTGGGCATCGACGTTCTGGCCATGTCTTTTGTGCAGAAAAAACAGGACGTGATCGATCTCAAGCAGGCCATGCGGCGCCACGGCCGGCAGGTGCCGGTGATCGTGAAAATCGAGCGCATGAGCGCCATCGACAACTTCCAGGAAATCATTACCGAGGCCGACGGCATCATGGTGGCCCGGGGCGACCTGGGCCTTGAGGTCTCCCTTCCGGCCCTGCCGGTGATGCAGAAAAGGATCATCGACATGTGCGCCGAATACCAGAAACCCGTGGTGGTGGCCACCCAGATGCTGCTCTCCATGGTCCACAACCCTCTGCCCACCCGGGCCGAGGCCGCGGACGTGGCCAACGCCATCATGGACGGCGCCGACGCGGTGATGCTGTCCGAGGAGACGGCGGTGGGAGAATATCCCGTGGAATCCGCCGACACCCTGGCCCAGGTGGCACACCACGCAGAGCTGTTCATGGCGGAAAAAATGGGCGGTCCGAGACGGCCCAGGGGAAAAGAACAGGTGGGCAAGCATCTGGCCTATTCAGCCTGCCTGGTGGCCGATCATGCCGGCAGCAAGGCGCTTGCCTGCCACACGGCCAGCGGCGTGACCGCGGCCATGCTGTCGGCCTGCCGGCCTTCCCGGCCCATCTTTGGCCTGTCGCCCCATCTGGAAACCGTGAGACGAATGAACTTTCTGTGGGGAGTCACGCCGGTCCAGGTGGACGACCGGCTGGCCGATCACCTGGACCGTGTGGAAAAATTCATCGAAAAATCCCCGATCTTCTCCGCCGGGGACAGCATCGTGATCACGTCGGGCCAGCCCACGCCGGGCCAGCGCCACAACGACACCAACCAGATCAAGATATACTACAAATAGGGGGGCCGGGGCCAAGCGTCCGGTGGCAGGCAAAGGGATGACGGGTTCCGAGCATCCTGCTTCTGATCTTGCTCTTATTCCATTTCTATTTCAAAAGGACCTTTATTTTAAAAGGTCATTGCAAGCCGGAGGCGAAGCAATCTTGAGCGCGAATGCATATGCCATAAGACGGAATCAAGGACAGGCGCGGGAAAGACGGTTCATGGGGAAAGTCGCCATTTTACCGCTTCCGGTAAAAATCGCGGGGATCAAACTCTTCGGACCGGGTCATCTCGTCAAAAAACGGGAACCGCATCCGGTAAAGCCCGGTGTGGGTCAGGCCGCCCAGGGTGAGGTTCTTGGCCACCTGCCATCCGGCCTCCAGCGGCGGCAGCAGAAACCGCGCCATGGCCGGATAGGCCTTGATAAAAGACGGTGGACACCCGTTGATTTCCAGCCGCTGCCGGGTTTTTGTGTTTCTGGCATGGGTCTTTGTCGGGCAGTCGCCAAACAGAATGGTCCGATCGTGGTCACCGGCCGCCTGGGCCTGCTTGCCGCAAACAATCTCCACGTCGCCGAAGTCGCGGCCCGGATTGTCCTTGCAGAGCATGTACAGGGCGGCCCGCAGGCTGATGTTGCACCCCGTGCACCAGGTCTGGCCCGGCGGCAGAATGCGAATGCCGCCAATGCCGGCCCGCTGAAAATTGTGACCGAACACCTCCATCTCGCCGCCAAAGGGGGGCTCCCGGAAAGGCTCCGGGTTCTCCCCGGTCCACGCCACCCGGCCCACGTCTTCCGCCCGGCCCATCAGACGTGCGTAGGCGTTCAGGTGCCGCACGGTTTTCGGGTCCACCCCCAGAATCCAGGCAGCGGCCGAATCCATTTCAATCCGATCGGTGCCGGCCATGATCATGTTCTTTCGGCAGGGCTCGCCGGAATCGATCATGGGTCCCCCGCCCCGCAGAAAATAGATCCCGTCCATCACCGTGAGGTGGCAGGGAATTTTTGTGTTAAAGGCCGCGATGTGGTCCTCCAGCCGGGCCGTGTGGCAGCGGCGCTTGGCCGCCGGGGCCAGGCACCCTTTCAGGTTCTTCAGGGCAAGGGTGACGCCGGTCTGGTCGTGATACTTGGGCACCGGCACATTGATTAAGAAATCCGCCTCCAGCACCGGCCGGGCGATCTCCAGTTTCAGGCTGCCGCACTCCACCGTGTCCATGGGCGCGTCATTGAAATCGATCATCCTGACCCCGTAGGTCCGGGCGATGTGCCGCATGCCCATGGCCGTCAGAATAATGCGGGTATTCAGGCCCAGCTCCCGCCGGACCGCGCCGCCGTCGCCGATGGTGATGTTTTCCGGACGGCAGCCGAAGGCCAGCAGGGCCTTTACGATGCCTTCCACCACCGTGGCCGTGGTCATCATGCCGTAGTAAGGCATGCCGGGGTCGGCCCCCACCGCGTTGGGTTTGATAATGATCCGGTCTCCGGACTTCAGCGTTTTGAAGCCGCCGCACAGGTCAATGGCCTGGCCGATGGTCTGGTGATACCTGTAGGTCAGAATCGAAATCATATTCTTCCTCAATGTTGTCCAAAATCAACTTTTAAAAAGATTTTGCGTTTACAAGAAAAGTACACGGATAAAGGAAAGAAAGAGAATCATTTCTTTTGATCCATCGTGCATTAAATTCGATTTCGATCCCGATCCCGATAGCGATCCTGATAAACAAACCAAAGATATCCAGTCATGATTGAAACCGTTTTGGGACAACAGTAGAAATACCTGTAAAACTAAGCGGACGCGATCCATTTACGCATGCCGTGAAGGGTCTTTTTATCCCACTCGCCGGAAATGCGAAGCCCGATAAACTCCTTATAAAGGTGGCGGATAAAGGCCAGGACCTTTTCATACTGATCCATCCGCTCCAGTATCACCGCCTCGGTGTCGCCCTTGTCTCCCTCGGGCTCAGGCGCCTTGAGACCGGACACGGCCATGCTTTCCCCCTTGATGTCAAACAGCCAGGTTTTATCGCCCTGGTGAAGGCGGAGATTGAGTTCCGTGACCACGGCCCCTTTTTTCACCGACAGCCTTCCCTCTTCCAGTTCGGATTCGCTGCCCTTGATGGTGATGGTTTCCAGGGCCTCTTTCCGGTGGTTTTCCAGCACGATGCGGTCTCCCAGCACCAGCGACACGGCGGCCCCTTCCGCGTCCTTGAAACGGTCGGGCCGGGTTTCAATCACAAACCAGAGCCAGGTGAGAAACTCATGGCCCAGAAACTTGTAACGGTTATAGGCAATAGATACGTCCAGCATGGCTACTCCATGAATTGGGTGGGTGAGAGTTTAAACAGGGCGTCTTTCTGCGGGGCCGTCAAATCGCAGCTCAGGTCGGCCAGGGTATAGGGAAAAAACCGCACCAGGCGAAGGGAAAAGGATTTTACAAAAAGGGTTTCCAGCTCCTCGTTGGCCCCTTTTTGCGTTGAAAAAAACCATAAGCGGCCGGCTTCATACTGCCACACCACGTCAAACACGCCGGGCGTTGCAGGCACCCGCAGAGCCAGCTCGTGAAGCACTTTTTCCTTGATCTGCTTTTTTTCGTTTTTGGCCAGAACCTTCTGCCCGGTCTTTCGCAGCCGTTTTTCCGCCTCCTGGGCGCAGCACTTGGCCACCACCTTGGCGGGAATCGATTTTTTGTCGACGCGCAGGGAGAAGACGAAATAAGGCCCGCAGGAAAAAGAGGACCCGGAGAAATCCGGGGCAAATGGCGCTTCAAAGGAGGTCCAGCCCACAGCCTTGTCCGACGGCTCGTTGTCGATGTTCCGGATGATGTGCTGCTGCAACCCCTTTTCCACGGTCTCGTTAACGGGCCGGGCCAGCTTGCCCTGGACCTCGTAACAGACCACCGATACCCTTGATGACAGAAAACCCATGATCTTCCTTTCCTTATAACTCTTAATCTTAATCGTACTCGTGCTCGTGCTCGTGCTCGTAATCGTGCTCGTAACCGTTTATCCGTTTCGATCCCGATACCGATACCGATTTCGATTTCGATGCAGCCGCTTATTCATGGTCATTATCGAAAAACGAACTCTTTTCCGTCATTGCGAGGAATGCAATGACGAAGCAATCTCATGGTGAATGTTCAGGATTGCTTCGCCTGCGGCTCGCAATGACGCTTTGGTATAAACATTCTTTTGAAACAGGGCTGGCATTATTCTTTTCCCAAAATCCGCACATCCACCCTGCCTTCCAGCGCCTTTTTAAACGCCTGGGCATCGGCGGCCCCGCCCACCACGGCGCCGTAGTGCATGGGGACCGCGATCGCCGGCCGGATGGCCAGAGCCGCTTCCACGGCCTGGGCCGCTGTCATCACATAGGTCCCGGACACCGGCAGCAGGGCGATGTCTGCCCGGATATGATCCATTTCCGGAATCCGGTCGGTGTCGCCGGCATGATAAATCCGAACACCCCGGGTTTCAACCACAAACCCCAGCCACCCTTTTGCCTTGGGATGAAACGCCTTGTCCGTGTTATAAGCCGGCACCGCTTCAACGGTCACGCCGGCCACGGTTACCCGGTCCCCGGGCCTGACGATCCGAATGTCGCCGGACAGCTTTTTTGCCGAATCCTTTTCCGTAACGACCACGGTTCCTTTTTTCTGAAGCTTTGCCACGTCCTTTGGGCTGCAATGGTCATAATGCTCGTGGGAGACCAGGATCAGGTCGGCCGCCGGGCCACCGCCGACCTGGTAGGGATCAAAATAGAAGGTTGTTTCGCCGTCCACCCGGAAACCGTCGTGCCCCAGCCAGTGAATGCTTTTAAAAACCTTTTCCACCATGGCCTGCCTCCCTTGCTCAAAGGGTTCTCAATAATCCAGGCTCTCCTCCTGGGTCAGTCGGAAAAAGACCTCTTCCAGGTCGGCCCGCTCGACGTGGGCCTGCCGGGTCAGGTCGTCCATGTTGCCCGTGGCGATGAGCCGGCCCTTGTGAATCACGGCCACCCGGTCGCATACCTCCTGCGCCACGGTCAGGGTGTGGGTGGACATGAAAATCGACACGCCGGAGCCTGCCAGGTCCCGAAACAGTTTCTTGACCATCTTGATGCCCGCCGGGTCCAGGCCCACCATGGGCTCGTCCACCACCAGCACCTCCGGATCGTGAAGCAGGGCGGACGCCATGATCAGCCGCTGCTTCATGCCGTGGGAAAACGACTCGATCAGGGTGTCACTCCAGTTTTCCAGGGAAAAAAGTTTCAGCATGTCCATGGCCTTTTTGGAAAAGCCGTCCGCCGGCACGCCGTAAAGATCGGCGGTAAAACGGAGGAACTCGATGGCCTTGAGCTTTTCATACAGGTAGGGCCGGTCCGGAATAAAGCCGATTTTCGCCTTGGCCTTTTCCGGCTCGGCGGCCATGTCGATGCCGCACACATGAACACTGCCCGCCGTGGGCGCCAGAATGCCGCCCAGGATGCGGATGGTGGTGGTCTTTCCCGCGCCGTTGGGGCCGATGAAACCGAACACCTCGCCCTTTGCCACGGACAGCGAAACCCCGGCAAGGGCCGTAAAATCGCCGTACCGCTTTGTCAGGCCGCGAATGTCAATCACCTGAATCTCCTTTTTCCTTCTTCCCGTTTTCCCGGTGGCGCTGTTTTAACGCCCGCCACTTGTCCAGCCGCTCCTTGACCGTTTTTTCATACCCCCGCTGGGTGGGGTGATAAAAAAGGCTGCCGGCCAGTTTCTCCGGCAGGTAGTCCTGGGGCACAAAGGCGTCCTTGAAATCGTGGGCGTACCTGTAGCCCCTGCCGTAATCGAGGGCCTTCATTAAAGCCGTGGGCGCGTTGCGGATATGTTTGGGCACCGGCAGGTACCCGGTCCTTTTCACCGCCTCCTTCACCTCGCCGGCCATGGTGTAAAGGCTGTTGCTCTTGGGCGCGGTGGCCAGGTAGACCGCGGCCTGCATGATGGCCAGGTCCCCTTCCGGCGAGCCCAGAAACCGGTAGGACTCCATGGCGTTCAAGGTCACGCCCAGGGCCGCGGGATCGGCGTTGCCGATGTCCTCGCTGGCAAACCTCACCATGCGCCGCAGGATATAAAAAGGGTCCTCGCCGCCGGAGAGCATGCGCTCCAGCCAGTAGACCGCCGCGTCCGGGTCGCTTCCCCGCAGGCTCTTGTGCAGTGCCGATATCAGGTTGTAGT
>JBMORB010000399.1:0-7100 GCA_049320925.1 Thermodesulfobacteriota bacterium
AAAGCAACAGCCAGGATCAGCACAAACGGCAGGGTGCCGCATACCAGGCCGCCGGTCACATAAGCCCAGAACCCAGGGAATACAAAGACATCATTATATGCAGGCCGGTGGCCTTCGGTGTATGCCCGGGGATAAGCCTCATACCGGTCCGGCCCCAGTCGCTCAAGGCCGGCAAGCCTTGCCAGGCCATAAAACGGAAGCGTGATAAAAGTGGAAAGCGGAGCCTTGTCCGAATAAGAGTGACCGTTGACCAGACTTTTATCAAGGGTGTACCGTTCATAACGGTCAATCTTTAAAGTCCCCTGCTCAAACAGGGTGATCAGGGGAATGGCCCGGGAGCCGGGATTGGGCGTAATCCAGATGTCGATAAAAAAAGCGGACAGCAGAAAGTTGGCGGCACAGAAAAGCGCGAGGAATGTTTTCACTGCATGGCCCCGTAAAACGAAGAAACATACTCAAACACGGCATACTCCCGGTCGGCAAGGCTTTTATCGATGTCCCAGTAAAGCCGGAACAGCTTCATGCGCAGTTTCCGCTGACCATAATTGATGTCAAGAGATGTTCTGTATGCGTTTATCGCCTCGTTCACCTGGCCCCGGCGCAGCCGCAGGTCCCCCAGGGCCTCGTATTTCTGGGCCGCGGCCAGTGACGTGTCCGGAATTCTTTCCACGCAGTCCTCGGCCTTTTCAAGGTCGCCCCGATCGGCGTAATAGCCGGACAGGGCAAGATTGGCAAAGGCCGAATAGGGCTGGTTCATTGCCGCCGACCGTTCCCAGAAGGCAACCGCTTCGCCTGTCCGTCCCTTGGAGGCCAGGTTGGCGGCGTGGATATTCAGGTAGGCGGTAAAATCTTTATCGCCGGGCACCGGTGCAAAGGCCAGAACAAAGAAAAAGGCCGCCGCCCCGATACCGGCTCCCGCCGTCTTAAAAGACCTGTCCCGCACGGCGGATACCAGCCGGCCAAGACCCAGAACCGCAAATGGAATCAGCACCACCAGCACGGGCAGACGAATGCGCACGTTGGAGAAAAAAATGACCATGGTGGCACCGTAGGCCAGGCACACCAGCGCGGCCAGCGCCCTTTTTCGATCCGAAAAGCCCAGAAGCACCAGCCCTGCCATGCCCAGCGGCAGCAGCAGGTCGATGGTGAAAAGGGGCCAACGCAGAAAAGAGATGTGCTCCTTTAAAAACCCCAGGTGGTGGTTGTCCGCCGACTCGTACCGGTTCAACACGGCCAGCACCTTGACAGCGACCTTCCGGGCAAAAGCCGCCGGGTGGCCGGCGGCAAACCGCTTGACCTCCCCGGTCCAGTAGGATGAGGCCTCCTGGGGCGTCAGCCGCCTTCCCAGGCGGCGGCTGGCCTCGATCACAAACCCGATGGCCTGCTCCGTTGCCGTGGAGGTGGCAAAACGAACCGGCCGGTAGTAGGGAAAAGGATTGTCCGGGTTGTTGGCGATATACAGGTTGAATCCCCCGGCGGGTGTCAGGGCCGGTTCGCCGGTCAGACGGTAGTCCCGGACCACAAACGGCGACACCGCCACGGCAAACCCCAGGACAAACCCGCCCAGAACCGCCGCCCAGGCCCGGAGCGGCGTCCGTTCCCGGAAACACGCCCATGCCGCGCAGGCCAGGGCCACGGGCATCATGACAGCGGCGTTGGACCGCACGTTGATCAGCAGGGCCATGATCACGCCCGCCAGGACCGCCGTCACTCCTGCTCCAGGGATCACCCGCCGGTCATTTTCCGAAATGTGGTCGATCAGCGCCAGGCAGGCATACACAAAGGCGGAAAACAGAAAAACCGACAGGGCGGTTTTGTGCAGCACCACGGAAAAAAAAACAAAGGGCTTATACAGGGCCGCGACCAGGCCCGATACGAACCCCGCGAAAGGACCGCCCAGGCGACGCCCGATCAGAAAGACCATCACGCAGGCACCGGTCCCCAACGCCATGTTCAGCAGGCGGATATACAGCGGGTTGGGAGAAAGCAGGGCATAGACCGCGGCCATGACATAGGCGGGAAGCGGCGCAAAATCGGGTACGCTCAGGGTTCCGAACTCACCCGACGCCATGCGGGCGGCCCAGGTGTGGTAAACCTGCTCGTCAATAAGCAGGTAATCGGCATAGAGGCTATTTTGAAAACTTAAAAGCGCGGCTATCCGCACCGCCAGGGCCGTTGCCGCGACCAGGGCCGCGGAAAGCCTTGGATGTTTGCGAAAAACCGCGATGACGTTTTGTCCGGCGATCGCAGCCGTCATTTTCCAGACATCCTCAGTTTTACCACAACCCTGTAGGTGGTGATCAGTTCCGAGAGACGGAACTTCGATTTTTCCCGGTGCCGGGGAGCGAAAGCAATGGGAACCTCCACCACCGTCCGGGCCAGTTTCAGGGTCCTGCACACCAGATCCACCTTGTAGGCAAACCGGTCTAAGGCCATCAGGCTGCTTAAATCAATCCGGTCCAGGACACCGGCCACCCGGGTCAGCCGGAACCCGGTGGTCAGGTCATGAATCGAATCCAGGCCCAGCATGCGACGGGCAAACCGGTTACCCAGCACGCTGATAAGTTTACGGTGCCAGGACCACTCGGCTGGAATGGAGCCGCCGGCAACGAACCGGGAGCCGATCACGCAGTCGGCGCCCCGGGAAAACGCCGCGGCCATGTCGATCAGGTAGCGCGGGTCATGCTGAAAGTCGGCGTCCATCTCCACCACGGCATCGGCGGCCAAACGCTCCATGGCAAAAACAAAACCCCGCACATAGGCATGGCCCAGCCCCCGGCGAGGGCCGACCGAAAGGTGAAGCCGGTCAAACCGTTTTACATACCCGGCAACGATGGCGCCGGTGCCGTCCGGGGATGTGTCGTCGGCCACCACCAGGTGCATTTCCGCGGTGCCGATGGCCGGAAAGACCGATTCGAAAAGGGTCTCGATCATCTTCCCGATATTGGCCGCCTCGTTGTAGGTGGGCATGACCACCGCGATCCGCATGTGCTTCCGTCCTTTACTCCGAATAGCTCATCAGAAATTTTTCAGCCACCAACACTCACCGCAGCGATGCAGCGGACGCAAAAAAACATAGACGCTGCGCGTAACCCATGCGGGCTTCTCCGCGAAGCGAAACATAATACTTTAGGCTCTTCGCGGCTTTTGCGATGCAAAAAAGAGCCCCCATTCTTGGAAGTATTCCTCCCTCTTCGGGTCAAAATGCGACGTACTGTTCAAACAGACCGGCCGAAAAGGCCGGCGCATGGGCCAAAGCCCCGGTTCTCTCGAACACGAACACCCGGTACTCTCCCGGAAATTTCGGTTCCTTTGGGCCGAAGGACCGCCAGGGGATCTCCGGCCGGGTCAGGTTTTCGCCGTACACGTAAAGCGTGTCCTTCAGCGCATAGGCGCCGGTTCCATAAACCACGTTCAGCAGGTAACGGGCTTCGTCTTCCATCAGCCGCATGATGATAAAATAGTCGGGGATGACGGTTTCAAAAAAAAGCGACTCCCTCAGCCTGTCCCGGTTATGAACGGCCACCGTGGCATGCTCACTCACCATGCCGCAGAAGGTGTGTTCCGGATGATAAAACATCTGAATAATGGCGGTGTGCATCGGCACCATGAAAAGACATTTTCCCCGGGGAATGTTTGCCTCGATATAATCGCCGATGGCCTCCGAGCCGGTGGTGTAGTCCACGATACCTTCATGCAGGTACTGGCCGATGCGACAGTGAAGACCCAGGCCCGTGGCGAAATTAAAGGTCAGCACATTGGAAGAAAGCAGCACCACGAAAAAAAGCCATACCGTTTTTTTCAGGTTCGCGGCGGCCAGCATGGCCGCGATAACGGCGCCGATGCATGCCGCCAGGGGCATGACGGCGATGGCGTAACGCATGCCCAGGTTGTAGTCCGACTCAGGCTGGGGGGAAAAAAGGGCCGCCGGCACCATCACGGCCCCGCCATACATCAGCAGCATGCCGATCCGCCGAAGGTCGTGCAGCGCCCGGCGCCGCGACACTAACAGGGCGGGCAGGCAGAAGAGCAGCATGCCGGCGGGGAAAAACTCGAATCGCAACATGTCCAGGGGAACGCTTTTCAAAATCACCAGCGTTTTTGAGAGCCGGAAGGCCGCGCCCGATTCCGGGGAAAAGGCCATTTGTAAAACCTCTCGTCCATAAAAAAAGGCCCAGGCAAGGGACAGCAGCCCCACCCCCGCCAGGACTCCGAACAACAACCCATTGCGCCGGTTGCGATATTCTCTTTTCGCGAACCCCGCGCCGGCCACGGCCAGAGCGACGGCCGCGTGAATATAATGGGTCATCACCAGCAGGAGCAGGAACACCACCGTCGCCGGCGCCCAGGGCCAAAAACGTTCGGCGCGTTTCAGCCGGGCCCAGGCCCACAGAAAGGCAAAGGTAAAGCACAGCCCCGGCGCGTAATAACGCACCTGCCGGATGTAAAGCAGAAACGGGACGCTCAAGGCCAGAATGAGGGCCACGGCCCAGAGATTTTCATGCCCGGTTTCCTCCCTGTACCACAGGGCGGCCAGGGGAATCGTAGCCAGTCCGATCAGGAGAAACAGGGCTCGGCCCCCGGTGGTGGTCTGGCCGAACAGCTTCAGGCCGATACCGGCGATAACGTACTGAAGGGGCGGTGCGGTTTTACGCATGTCCCCGTCCAGGCTGCCCCGCATGCCATAGGACAGCAAATTGTGCCCGTCCCACCCGGTGAGACTGCCGGTTTTCATGAAATTACGTCCGATTACGGCGGTATTGGCCTCGTCATCCCAGAAATCGTTCATGCCGATACCGATGCCGCTGATCAGCAGGGCCAGCAGCAGGCATCCGGCGATCTGAAGGCGAGAGGTCATTTGCGCTCTTTTCGAACCGTGTAAATCGGCTTTCCGGAAGACTCGTAATAGGCCCGCATCACCAGTTCGGCCAGCAGGCCGATGCCGAACAGCACCACACCGGTGATCATGAGCAGCACCGCCAGCAGCAACAGGGGACGGTCGGCCAGAGGCTGCAAGAAAAAGATACGCAGGGTCGACAGATAGGTCGCGAGGAGGGCGCCGGTTCCGAACAGCGCCAGCCCGCCCATGCCGAACAGCCGCAGGGGCCGGGTGGCAAATTTTTGAAAAAAAAGCAGCAGCAGCAGGTCTATGATCACCCGGCCGGTCCGGCCCATGCCGTACTTGCTTTTTCCCCGGGTCCGGGGATGATGGGCCACCGGCAGCTCGGTGATGCGGCCCCATTCCATGCTCACCAGAACCGGGACCAGCCGGTGCAGATCGCTGTAAAGGTGCATTCCCTCGACCACCTCGCTTCGAAAGGCCTTCAGGGTGCATCCATAATCGTGAAGCCGGATGCCCGTGGCCCGGCTGATAATCCAGCTGGCAACGGTCGAGGGGACCCGCCTGGAAAAAAAGGGGTCTTTCCGGTGTTTGCGCCACCCGCACACCAGGTCAAAGCCGGACTCCAGCCTGTCGATCAGGGCGGGAATGTCGGCGGGATCGTTCTGAAGATCCCCGTCCATGGTGACGATCACGCGGCCCGCGGCATGGTCGAAGCCGGCGGTCATGGCCGCGCTCTGGCCGAAATGACGGCCCAGCAGGACAGGACAAAGTTCAGGCGTCCGGCCGGCCAGGCGGCCGAGTATCGTGCCGGAACCGTCGGTGCTGCCGTCATCTACGATCAGTATTTCAAAAGACCGTCCCAGGGGCCGCATCACCGCGAGGATGGCCGATACCAGGTCTTCCAAGGACTCCTTTTCGTCGTAAACCGGAATGACGATGGAAATATCGGGATCAGCGGGTTTTCCCATGGGCGGACATCTCCACGCGCTGGCCGGCCCCGTCACTTTCCGGAACCGGGGGGCGGCTGCTGCAGCGCGTTCAGCAGATTCTGGTACTGCGTGTTTTCCGGCGCGAGGGAAACCGCCTTGACCGCGTTGGCCAGGGCCTTTTCCCGGTCCCCGGTCAACAGACAAACCTGCGCCCGGTTGTAATAGGCGGTATGATAAGCGGGGTGAATTTCAATGGCCTTGTCAAGGTCGGCCAGGGCGCCCGGATAGTCGCCGGACTGGGCCTTGACCGATCCCCTTCCACTTAAGGCCTCGGCCATGCGGGGAAGAATGGACAGGGCCTTGTCATAGGCAGCCATGGCCCGGTCGGGCTTGTTCTTTTCCATCCACGCCGAGGCCAGGTTGTTATAGGCCCATGCAAAGCCCGGATTTTCGGCAATGGCCGCGGTAAAATCGGCGATAGCCTTGTCCGGGTCCCCGTTTTCCAGCCAGGTCACGCCCCTGGCATTGTGGAATTCGGCGGCCCGTCCCGGCCGCATCTGAATGGCCCGGGAATGATCGGCCAGGGCGCTGACAAAGTCTCCCTTTTTGCGCCAGGCCACGGCCCGGTTATTGTAGGCGTCGGCGAAATCCGGAGCCAGTTCAACGGCTTTGTCCAGGTCGGCGATGGCCTTGTCGACCTGGCCCATGTCGCAGAAGGTCTTTCCCCGTCCATTATAAGCCTCGGCAAACCCGGGATTGATGGCCAGTGCCCTGTTGTAGTCCTCAATGGCGCCCGCATAATCGCCCAGATCCACTCTGGCCGCGGCCCGGTTGTTGTGAGCCGGGGCAAAATCAGGCGTTTTTTCCAGCACCCGGGTAAAAGCATCCACCGCCTTTTCATACTGACCGGCCTGAACGCTGGCCATGCCGGCGTCAAACCACTCCCTGGCGCTTTTCTCTTGCTTCTGGCCGCAGCCCCACACCAGCCCCATGGCCGCCGCCAGAACCATGCTGACCTTCAAAAAATGCTTCATCTCATCTCCACCCGCAACAGGTTGATATGACATCGACTGTTCATGAGCGGCCATCATATTACAGGATTATATATTTATCAACGATCGGGTTTCCTCCTTGCCTCCTTTGTTTTTTTTATTCAAAAACCGTAAAGGGGTCGAACGGGAATACCGTTCAAATATCGCTTGCTTTTTTTTCATGTATTATATAGAACCTAAACATTCATGTTCAACCCATCACAGGAGTCACTTATGAAACACCGCTTAATGTTGTTGACATTGGCAATGGCGATGGTTGCGCTGCTGGCCGCCGGT
>JBMORB010000400.1:0-7055 GCA_049320925.1 Thermodesulfobacteriota bacterium
GGTGATGATCTCTCCCTGTTCGGGAATCCGTCCGATTCTGAAAAGCAGGTAGCCGGAAAAGGTGTCGTATTCCTCGGACTCTGGAATGTGCATGGGAATCTTTTCATTCACCTCCTGAATATGGGCTTTGCCCAGCACCATCCATGTCTGTTTTTTGATTTTGACGATTTCAGGCTCGTACTGGTCGGTCTCGTCGATGATATCGCCTACCAGTTCTTCGAGCACGTCCTCCAGGGTGATCAGACCCAGCACCTCGCCGTGTTCGTTGATCACGATGGCCATGTGGTGCTTTCGCAGCTTGAACTGTTTCAGCAGGCCGTCGAGCTTCTTTGACTCGGGAATAAAATAGGGTTTGCTCATCAGCGCCCGTACGTCCGGCGGTTTTTTGGACTGGGTGTAATGACGGAAAATATCCTTGACGTTGAGAATGCCCACGATGTTGCCGATGTGGTTTTCATAGACCGGTATGCGGGTGTAACCCGATTTTAAAATGGCGCCCAGGGGCAGCTTTTTATTCACGTCGATGGCGAACATGTCGGCGGCCGGGGTCATGCTTTCCGAAGCGCTGGTGTCGTCCAGTTTGAAAATATTGTGAATGAACTCCTTTTCCTCGTTGTCAATTTCCCCCTCCTCTTCCGTGACTTCAATGATGGCCTTTAATTCTTCCTCGGTCATCACCGGCGCGGGTTTCAGCTTGCCGGTGATCCGGGGAATAAAGTTGAGAAAAAGTATCACCGGTGTAAAAAAAACCGAAATCCAGTAGAGGGGGTAGATGGTGACCCGGGCCACGGCGAGGTTGTTTTTCGTGGCAATGGACTTGGGCAGGATTTCTCCAAAGATCAGGATAAAAAAGGTCATCACGCCGGTGGCGATACCCACGGCGTTGTTTGAAAAAAGGTCAATGGCAATGGCCGTGGCCAGGGCCGACGCCCCGATGTTTACCATGTTATTGCCGATCAGAATGGTGGAAAGCAGGCGGTGGGGGTCGTCCTTCATTTTTTTAATCAGCAGGTCGAACCGGTTTTTCTTTTTCACCAGAAACCGGATTCTCGATCGGCTGATGGAAAAGAGCGCCGTTTCCGACGCCGAGAAAAAACCGGATAGCAGCAGCAGCACAACCAGAACGCCAACCTGCGATATCATTATGTCAAGCTCCTGTAAGGCCCGGCAGGACCGCCGGTAAACTTTCTTGTCAATCTGAAATGTTATGAAATAGAATAGTGGCGGCCGTTGCGATTGTCAACAGATACAGCAACGCGGCCTGATGGAACAAAAAGAAGGTTTACCGGTAAGAAAGGCCGGAAAATGCCCGGTTTGAAAATTCTTCACCTGATCAGCCAGCGGCCCGATTCCACGGGCAGCGGTGTTTACGTTCAGGCCATGCTGCGCCACGCCGGGCAAAAGGGGCACAAAAACCACCTGATCGCGGGTATTCAGGCCGGCGGGCTTCCCCAGGCCCCGGCGGTGAAACCGTGTGAATGTTCCTTTGTCTGTTTTAACGGCCCTGACATTTCCTGGCCCATTGCGGGCATGAGCGATGTCATGCCCTATGAAAGCCGGCGCTTTTGCGATCTGTCGGCCGACGACGTGCTGGACTATGAAGACTGCTTTGCCGGCCGGCTGCGTCATGCCGTGGAACAGTTCGTCCCGGACCTGATTCACAGCCATCATCTGTGGCTGCTCACCTCACTGGCCCGGCGGATGTATCCCGGCCTGCCGGTTGTCACCACCTGCCACGGCACGGACCTGCGCCAGTTTCACAACTGTCCCCACCTGCGGGAACGGGTACTGGAGGGATGCTCAAAGGTGGACGCGGTCATGGCGCTTAGCCGGGCACAGAAAATGGAAATCGCGGGGCTGTACGGGCTGGCCAAAGAAAAGATCCACGTGGTCGGGGCCGGGTATGACGAGACCCTGTTTTTCCGGCAGGCCAAGGCGGCGCCGCGTCCGGTTCGCGTGGTGTACGCGGGCAAGCTGTGCAACGCCAAGGGCACGCCCTGGCTTCTGGAGGCTTTGGCGGATATCAGGGAAGTCCCATGGCAACTCCATCTGGTGGGCGGTGGTTCGGGCATCGAGACAGACCGGTGCCGGCGCATGGCCCGTGAACTGGGGGCCCGGGTTATTGCTTACGGCGCCGTGGATCAGCCGGTGCTGGCGAACCTGATGCGGCAAAGCCATATTTTTGTGCTGCCTTCTTTTTTTGAGGGGCTTCCCCTTGTGCTTTTGGAGGCCCTGGCCTGCGGCTGCCGCATCGTGGCCACCGACCTGCCCGGCGTGGCCGAAGTGCTCGACGGCATGACGGCGGACTGTATTTCACGGGTCAGGCCGCCGCGTCTTGCCGCGGTGGACAAGCCTTTTGAACAGGACCTGCCACGGTTTGTAGATGATCTTAAAACCGCTCTGGGCGCGCAGATGGCCGCGGCCGCTCAATACCCCGATATTGATCTCTCCCCTGTTCAGGAAAGGCTTTCCGCCTTTACATGGGGCCGGGTATTTGAGCGGGTGGAGCAGGTTTATGAACGGGTGACGGGGCTGAGAAATCCGGATGGGAGCGGCTGATTCAGTCGCGTTCGGCTGCGCCGCAAACGGGCGGGAGAGTTCAGGATTGAATTAACAGCACATCAACCGGGGGCGCTGTGTTGCTTCCCGTGGGTGTGGCGCAGTTTACATGTTCCACGCTGTCTGATTGGAACAATCCGATATCGCAAGCAGTATCCAGGTGACCTACGGCTTCCCGTACAGGTCCCGAATTTTGGCCCGGAGCATCTTACCCACCGGGGAGAGGGGCAGTTCATCCACCAGGATGACGGACCTGGGAATTTTGTAGCCGGCCAGCTTGCCCTTGCAGAAGGCGATGATGTCGGCGGGGTCGGGCTTTGTCCCGGCCACGGGCTTGATCACGGCCCGCACGGTGTGGCCCCACTCTTCATCCGGCACGCCGATGATGCAGACGTCGTCCACGGCCGGGTGGTGATGCAGGACCTCCTCCACCTCCAGGGGAAAGACCTTTTCCCCGCCGGTGTTGATACACTCCTTTTTGCGGTCCACCAGCCGCACCTCGCCGTCCTCGTCGATGTATCCCAGGTCCCCGCCCTTGAACCAGCCGTCCTGCATGGCCTCGGCGGTCTTGGCCTCGTCCTTGTAGTAGCCCTTCATGATCCACCCGGACCGGTACATGATTTCGCCGATCTCGCCCCGCGGCACGTCGTTGCCTTTTTCATCCACCACGCGCACATCAAGGATCGATCTGCCCACGGACCGCTCCTTGAGGTTCTCGGGTCCGGTGTCCACGCGGAAGCTGGTGATGGGGGTCATCTCGGTCTGGCCGAACATGTCCAGCAGCAGCACGCCGGGGAATTTTTCAAACATTTTCTTTTTTAAGTCCACGGAACAGGCCCCGGCGCCGGTGGCGATGGCCAGCAGGGACTTGACGTTGTACCTGTGAAAGTCCGGAAAGGAGACCAGCTTTTTCCAGCCCGTGGGTACGTTGGCCATGAAAAGGGGGTGTTCGGCCTGAACGGCCTGAAGGATTTTTTCCGGGTCAAAGCTAAGGCTGTCGATCATGATCTGGCAGGTGTTGCCCAGCAGCACGCCCAGCATCAGGATCTGGTAGGAGGCGTCGTGGAAAAAGGGCATGGAGGGGGTCATGAACCGCACCGTGCTCTTGTAGCCGATGCGGGCCGCCGCCGGATGGGTGAGCAGATAACGCACCGCCTTTTCAATGGAGGTGTAGGCTTTTCTGCTGGACAGGATTTTTTTGGCCAGTTTGGTACGCAGCAGTCCCGGCGCCAGCCCCATGCCAGGCACGGCCACGATTTTGCTGATCCCTTTAAGCTGATCCGCGGTTAAATCCACTTCGGCGGTGCGGGTGACAATGGAGGCAAACAGGTTGCAGAACATGTCCACATGACCGCTGTAGGTCAGCATGACCCCCTTGGGAAAGCCGGTGGTGCCGCCGGTATACACCATCACCGCCACGTCGTTCCAGTCGTTGGCGACCTGGGGAATGTCCGTTTTACCGTTTTTAAGAAATTCCTCGTAGGGAACACACCCGGCAACGGCCGACGGCCCGTCGCAGACAAATTTTCTGATTTTGGAAAGCTGGGGGGCCGCCGCTTCCACGGCCCCGGCATAAAGGGATTCATAAATGAAGACCCCGGCGTCGCAGTGGTTGACCTGGTAGACGACCTCCGGCGCGGTAAAACGGTAGTTGATGGGCACGGGAATGGCGCCGGCGCTTTGCACGGCGTAGTTGACTTCCATAAAGGCCGGGCAGTTGTGAAACATAAAGGCCACCTTGTCGCCTTTTTTAACGCCCGCGTCGATCAGGGCGTTGGCCAGCCGGTTGACCCGGGCGCCCAGTTCCTTCCATGAGATCCGCCGGTCCCCGTATACCATGGCAATGCTGTTCGCGTTGTCCCGTGCGTGGAAATTAAGGCTGTTGGCGATGATGTTGGAAGAGAGCTTCTCCATGGGATCTCCTTTCGGCAGGTCAGGAAGGTTTACGTTGTTTTGCCCGCAGCCACAACCCGGTTGCGCCCGGCCTGCTTGGCATCGTACAGGGCCGCGTCGGCTGTCTTCAGCAGTTCGTTGATATTATCAATAGCTTCGGAGGGGCAAGAGGCGACGCCAAAACTGGCGGTTGTCCGGATTATATTCTCACCGATAACAATTTCCGTATCAGCGATTCTGGCCCGCTGGCGCTCAGCCACCTTGACCGCGCCGGCCAGCGTCGTGGCTGGCAGCAGAATCGCGAATTCTTCCCCGCCGAAGCGGCCGACCTCGTCAGATGGCCGGGCGGTTTCCATCAGGATCGTTGCGATCTTTACCAGCACCTCGTCACCGGCGGGATGACCGTAAGTATCGTTTATGGATTTGAAGTGGTCGAGATCGATCATGATACAGGAAATATGGGATGATGGAACCCGCCGCACGCTGGATAATTCTCGCTTGCTGCGCTCAATAAAGGCGTTGCGGTTGGTCAGCCGGGTCAACCCGTCGATAGTGGACATTTTTCGGTAGATGTCTTCCCGGATGCCCCAGCGCTTGAAAGTAACGATGGTGATATAAAGCATAATTGTCAGGGAAACCGTCATGAACACCTGGAAGCCGAACCAGGCCGGCAGCGGCGATCCGTCCGGATGAAGCGGGATGCGGGTGAAGAGCGGCGCGTGGCGGAACATCCCGCTGATGTCCATGATGACGAAGGTAATCAGCGCCCAGAAGGAAGTCAGATATGCCAGCCGTACTTTACGGATATCCGCCAGTGCGGAAGAGATACTGGCACCAAAAAAAAGAAACAGCGCACCGAAGGTGTAATACGTTCCGGTAAGCCAGGATCCGGCGCAAACGATGATGACATAAGCGCCGAACATCACATTTTCCATCAGCGGCCAGCTCGATTTTCGCCGGCGTCGGCGAAAGGCGGCCAGGATGAAGTAGAGCAGCAACACGAAGACGATCCCGTACAGTGACAGCAACGAGATTACGGCCTGCCTGTCAAACCACCCGGGCGCAGCAAAATAGGCTGTCAGAAGCGTTCCGCCAATGAATACCGGGGTGAACATTACCAGCAGGACGAGCAGTATCATACGGTCAATGTGGGACCAGTCCAGTGGATTGGACAGCCAGCTGTGCTCAGGTGTAGCGTCTGTTATCGGCGACAGAAAATCGTTTTTATTCGGAGCAGTCATGCGGAACATCCCTGCATCATGGGCAACATTTACCCGTTAACCGGAAAGTGCTTCAACATATCCGTCATCCCTCAACCGGTCAGTTCTTCGACGCTAACCCGACATGAACGAATTGAGGCATTTTGTGCCAACTTTATATCGAAAAATTCACCCTTCGAAGGGAAACAGCATGACCGAAATAAAAAAATTAGCACAAAAGAGCGCCCTTTGCTACAGGTTGTAGAAAAACTTCGCAACGTCTCTTAATCCTGCCGTAAGCGCAAAATCAGCCGGAGCCTTATTCAGGAGTATAAACGGGCTTTTCAAAAGTACGGGCGGGAAGGTTTAAAGGCCGTTCGCCGAGCCTGGCCTTCCATTCGAATGCAATGGCGGAAGAAACAAAATCGCCGGAACCATGGCTTTGGCTGGTGACCGCCATCCGGCCCGGCACTGACGTGCGGTATGAGATTCCCGTTTGGCGAAAACCGGGTTTGTGGTAGGATTCGGGCTGGAGTTTCAGGGATCGGGGAACGGGCGTGGAGCCGTCCGCCTGTTGATTTCGATACCGATACCGATTTCGATACTAAGGGAGGGACACCGTGGAGAATCCGGTGAAAAAAAGAATCGAGCGTGTGCGCCGGGAACTGGCCGTTCTGGAAGCCGACACCCTGATGGTGCTCTCCGACGAGAACCGGTTTTATTTGAGCGGCTTTTCCGGGCACGATGGGGGCTACAATGAATCGGCCGGCGCCCTGCTGATTACGAACGACCGCCTGGTGCTGGCCACGGATGGACGTTATACCCTTCAGGCCGGGGCCGAGGCCCCCCTGTACGAGGTGGTCACCTATACCGCCGGCCTCTCCCGCATTCTGCCCGACCTTTTGTCCGGCCTGGGCACCCGGTGCCTTGCCGTTGAGGCGGGCCGGATGCCCCACGCCGATTTTGTCAGAATCTCCAGTGCCCTGGAAGAAAAGGGCATGAATATTCAGATCAGGGACGCCGGCCCGGCCCTGGACCGGCTTCGTGCAAGCAAAGAGCCCGGAGAGATCGACGCCATCCGCAGGGCACTGGCCTTTGCGGAAGACGCCTTTGAGCTTTTTGTCAATTATGATCTTGCGCCGGGCATGACGGAAAAACAGGCGGCCTGGGTTCTGGAGCGGCGCATGCGCGAGATGGGGGCCGATGGTCTGTCGTTTCCCATCATTGCCGCCTTTGGCGAAAACAGCGCGCTGCCCCACGCCGAGTGCGGTGACCGGGCCGCTCAGCCGGGGCTGCCCCTGCTGTTTGACTGGGGGGCCAGGGTCGGCGGCTACTGCTCGGACTCCACGCGCAGCTTTGTCCTGGGCAAGGCCGATACGAGCTACCGCAGGGCCCATCAGGCGG
>JBMORB010000401.1:0-7031 GCA_049320925.1 Thermodesulfobacteriota bacterium
CGTTTTGGGGCAGTGAGACCGGGCGGGATTAATGTCGGGTTAAGCCGCCAGCGTCTGGACAAAGACCTTGCGGGTCCGGGGGCCGTCAAACTCGCAGAAGAAAACCGACTGCCAGGTGCCGAGCATCAGCCGCCCCTTTTCCATGATCACCGTGACCGAACTGCCCGTCAGGGTCGCCTGAACATGGGCGTCGGAATTGCCTTCGCCGTGGGCAAAAGGCGTGTCTTCGGGCACCAGGGTTTCCATGTGGGCCAGAAGGTCGCGGCGCACGTCCGGGTCGGCGTTCTCGTTGATGGTGACCCCGGCCGTGGTGTGGGGGACAAAGACCACCACGGCGCCGTTGTCCAGGCCCGCCGCGGCCTTGCGCACCTCGGCGGTGATGTCGATCATCTCTTTTCTGCGCCGGGTTTCAACGGAAAAAGCGATCATGCGGATGCCGTTCTATCGGTTATTGGTGAAAAACCCCTGTCCCGTGGACTCCAGCACGGTGCGCCAGAGCTTGCTGTGCGGGGTCACCTGCTTGCGTTTGCCCACGGAAAGGGACATGGGCACATGGACAAAATGGTTGTTCCAGTGGCCCACCAGCATCTTTGTCTTGCCGGCCATGGCCGCGTGAACCGCGTCCCGGCCCAGAAACCCGCAGAAGACGCTGTCGTTGGCGTTGGCCGGCAGGCTGCGGATCATGTAGCTGGGATCGATATATTTCAGGGAAATGGGGATGTTTCTGGCCTTGAAGTGGGCGGTGATCCGGTCCCTCAGAAAAAGGCCGATGTCGCTGAGCCTGACGTTGCCCGAGGCGTCTTTGGCGTCGCCCTCGATGCTGAAAAATTTCTGGCCCGCGCCCTCGGCCACCACGATGACGGCGTGCTTGCGTTTTCTGAGCCGCTCTTCCAGGGCCGCCATCAGGCCGTGAGGGCCGTCCAGGTCAAAATCGATTTCCGGAATCAGCACGAAGTTGACATCCTGCCGGGCCAGGGTGGCCGTGGCCGCGATAAATCCCGAATGGCGGCCCATGAGTTTGATCAGGCCGATGCCGTTGGGGTATCCTTCGGCCTCGTTGTGGGCCCCCTTGATCGCCTCGGTGGCGATATCCACCGCCGTGTCGAACCCGAAGGAGCGGGAGATCAGGTGAATGTCGTTGTCAATGGTCTTGGGAATGCCCACCACGCTGATTTTCAGGTTGCGCTGGCCGATCTCCTCGGCGATTTTGGTGGCCGCCATCAGGGTGCCGTCCCCGCCGATCATGAAAAGAATGCCCACGTGCATCCGCTCCAGGGAATCCACGATATCCGGGATATTCTGTGGGCCCCTGGAAGAACCCAGAATGGAGCCGCCGGTGTTGAGAATGTTGACCACCAGTTCCGGCGTCAGGTCCACCACCTCGTGGCCGTAGTCCGGGATGAAACCCTCCAGGCCGTAGCGGATGCCGAAAATCCCTTTGACGCCGTACCGGTAGTAAAGCTCCAGCACGATGGCCCGGATGATGTCGTTCAGGCCGGGGCACAGTCCGCCGCAGGTCACCAGGGCGCAACGCACCTTGCTGGCGTCGAAAAAGATTTTCCGGCGGGGTCCGGCCATCTCAAAGGAGGGGAGGTGTTCCCCGCCGGCCAGGCGCTTCTGGATGATATCGGGATCGACGTTGACCAGCACCCGGCAGGTGTCGTCGGTGAAATCCTTTTCCGGGTCGATGTTGGGCTCCTTGAGAATGGGCGAGGATATCCTGGGCTCGCCGAGCCGTTCGATCAGCGTCTCTTCGTAGGTAAAGTTGAAATCCATGAACCTTCTCCGTTACCGGACGGTATTCCGGTAATGTATTGGCTTATTTCCCGTTGAACTTGAACGCGCCCTTGCCCAGAATGTCGTGCAGGTGCAGAATGCCGCACACCTTTTTTCCGGCGGCGGTCACGGGAAGGGCCGTGATCTGGTGCTGCTCCAGGATGTTCAGGGCGTCGTACACCGGCGAATCCGGATGGACGGTGAGCGGGTTTTTCGTCATGATGGTGTCAATGGGGCCCCCGGACAGGGACTCGCCGGACAGCAGCAGGCGCCGAATGTCGCCGTCGGTCAGAATGCCCGCCAGCGTATGGTTCTTTTTGACCACCAGCAGGGCGCCCAGGTTGTGACGGTCCAGCATGGCCAGGGCCGTTTCAATGGGTGTTTTTTCCGGCACCGCCGGCACTTTGTCGCCGGTGAGCATGATCTCCGAAACATTGAGGGCCAGGCGCCGGCCCAGGGTGCCGCCGGGGTGGAACCGCTGAAAGTCGCTGGACTTGAACTTTTTCTTCACGATCAGGGCCACGGCCAGGGCGTCTCCCATGGCCAGCAGGGCCGTGGTGCTGGTGGTGGGGGCCAGCCCCAGGGGGCAGGCCTCCTTTTTCACGCCCACGTTGATCACGATGTCGCTCTGCCGGGCCAGGGACGAACTGGTGTTGCCGGTAAAGGCGATCACCTTGCAGCCCACGTTGCGGATGGTGGGAATCAGGCCGGTCAGTTCTTCGGTTTCCCCGCTGTTGGAAAGGCCCAGAAAGATGTCCTTGGGCCGCACAACGCCCAGGTCGCCGTGCATGGCCTCCACCGGGTGGAGAAACAGTGCCCGGGTACCGGTGCTGTTGAGGGTGGCCACGATTTTCTGGCCCACGATGCCGGACTTGCCGATGCCGCTGATGATGACCCGGCCCTTGGTCCGGCAGATCATGTCCACCGCCTCTTCGAAGTGATGGTCCAGGTTTCCGGCCACGTCCAGAATGCCTTTTGCTTCCGTTTTCAGAACATCAATGGCCTGACGGATGATGTCCGAAGTCTCTTTTTTCTGCTTCATTATAATATGTTCCGTACTTTATCTTGCTCTTACTCTTGCTCGTACTCGTACTCGAAAAATTCGATCAGGATCACGGGTACGATTTTGGCGCCCCTGCTCTTGCTTCATCTGTTTCCGATTAAAAGCACGATCAGGCGCAGGATGACCCGCCAGTTCCGTCAACCGGCGGGGAAAACGCACCATTTCGTATCCTGTCGTGACGTTAATATGAATGATATGCCGATAATTATCAAGCCCAAACACGCTTTGTTCCGGTCGCCGTCAGGCGGCTTTCTACTTCCCGTCGGTATTGTCAAATTCCCGGATCAGCTTGAAGATCGCGTCGGCCCGGTTCGCGCCGGTCAGGCCCTCCCGGTAGAGGGGGCTTTTGATCAGCAGCATCAGGCGGGCGATGATGCGAAGGTAAAGCGTGGCCAGACGGCTTTTTTCCCGGTCGCCGGACGGGGTCTCGGGCCCGCATACCAGAAAGATGGTGGTCACGGGCAGGCCGTCCGCGGCGTTCCAGATAACGGGATTGGCGGCAACGCCCAGGATAATAAAAAAATCGGAAACACCGGCCAGCCGGGCGTGGGGAATGGCGGCCCCCATGCCGATACCGGTGGTGGTGATCCGCTCGCGTTCCAGCACCGCCGCCTCAAAGGCCTTTCTGTCTTTTGCCAGCCCGAGGCGGCAGGCATGGTCCACCAGCCGTTCGATGGCGGCGACCCGCTGCGTCTCGTTCAGAAAACAGATGCGTTCCGGCCGGATCAGCTTATGCAGTTTCAGGGGTGGTTCCATGGGTGTCATGCCGTCATGTAATGGGTGAAGGCCAGCCGGGCCTCTTCTTCAACGGCGGCCAGCCGGTCGATGTACCGGGGGGAGACATGAAAGGGGGTGAACCGCCGGGCCCGTGCGCGGCCAGCCAGCTCTCCGGCCTGGGCCGCGGTGAGGTGATATTTTGCCCGGGCCGTATCCCGGTCGGCGTGCAGAAAATAGGCCTCGATGAACAGGTGGTCCGCGTCCTGCGCGAAGGCGACGATTTTTTCAATATTGTCCGGGGAAAAGGCCGCGTCGGTGATATAGACGATTTTCTGTCCCGGCGTGATCACGGCAATGGCCTCGGCCAGTTCCCCCAGACCGAATTCCCTGGGACCGTCCGAACCCGGGGCCGTTATTGTTGTGTCCGGCGGGGCCTGTTCGTAAAGGGCCTTTTTAAAGGATTTCAGCCATTCACCGGGCCCCAGTTCCAGGGCGAGCAGGGCTTCCGTCTTGATATTGATGTGGAACTGTTCTTCCAAACAGAACCCCAGGCAGGGCGTGCCGTGGTCCAGAATCACGGCGGACACGGCCAACCCCGGTTCCTCCAGCAGGGGGCCGGTCCATGGCCCGGGCCGGGCCGGACCGGCGGGAACGAACCGGTCCCGGCAGCGATAGGTCCGGGTCCAGGCGCCCTGGCCCGTGATTTCCGTTGCCTGAAGACTCAGGCTTTCCGCGTAATTGTCAGTCAGGTTCCACGTGTAGGCGGCCAGCTTTCCCTCCACGTTGCGCAAAAACCCTTCCGGCCCGAACACGTGGACCTCCCGGTTCCGGCCCAGTGCCAGCCGGAGAAAACGATCGAAACCGGCAAAATGATCGATGTGGGTGTGGGAGACAAAAATATGGGAGAGCTTCAGAATGTCGCGGGCCGAAAGCCGGTCGATCTCGCCCAGATCAAAGGCCAGCGCCCGGTTCTCAAAGAGGAAGTTGATGAAAAGACACGGGTCGCCGAACGGGTCATTGACCAGAAAGGGGTGAAAGGTCGGTCTCATTTTTTTTGGACCGGAAGCTTCATGACCCGTGCGGGTCAGGAAAGATATTTGGCCACCTGCCGGTTGATGCAGACGTATATTTCTTCATCGGACCCGTAGACATCCACGGTGTCCTTGTGGCTGATCACTTTTTCGATCACAAAGGCCGTCACATAGAGGCTGACGATGTTGGGGGTGGTGGTGATCCCCCGGAAAGGCGCCACGCTGTAGTCCACGTCAAAGTCGTCGGCCCGGGTCAGTTCTTCCAGGCAGCCGTGGATCATCTCTTCAAGTCCGTTCTGGTTGTGGGTTTCGACGAGTTTGGATTCAATGAGCTTGGATGTGATGGCATTGGCCAGCGCGTCGGTGATGTCCCTTACCTTTGAGATGGCGTTTCTGCGTTCATATTCTTTTGAGGATTCGATTCTGGACAGGATCTGCGACTCCCTGTTGCCCTTGTGAAAAACCTTTCCCATATGCAAATGCCTCTTTTCCTTATATCAAACAGCTTCATGTTCAAAAATCTAGGTAACAATAATGGGTGCGGCAGGTGAATGCAAGGGAAAAGTAGGCCCAGGCCAGAAATTTTTCGGTTATGGAAAGGACAATTTTCTGTCTATTCAGGCTGTTGGGAAAATGCGTCTTCGATGATGACCTGGGGCGCCCCGTTACCGTTCCATGTGTCGGGTCGCAGCCGGAACAGGATCTGCTGAAAATAGGCGGTGTTCTGGTGTTCCGGCGGCGCGTTGAACCAGATGGCATTGACTTTTTTACCGGACACGGCGTGGCCAAGGGACATTTTCCGGTGCTGGCCGTTGATCATGAAGGAATCGGAGACCCTTGCGTGGCGGGCCGAGAAAAGGGGTTCCGGGTTGCCGGCGCCAAAAGGTGAAAGTCTTTCGATTTCGTTTATCAGTGTCTTGTCGATGCGATCCAGCGCCAGTTCGCAATCCACTTCCAGTGCCGGGGCAAAATCGTCGGGCGTGGTCTGCTGCCGGACGATATACTCGAACTGCTTTTCAAAGGCCGCCAGGTTTTCCATGCGCATGCGGAAGCCCGCAGCCTGGGCGTGGCCCCCGAAATCCTCAAACAGCCGGCTGCACTGGCCAAGGGCCTTATACAGATGAAGACCGGGAATGCCGCGGGCCGAACCGATGCCCGTGTCGCCGCTGATGGTGATCAGGGCCACCGGCAGGCCGTACCGGCGGGCGGCCCGGGAGGCGGCGATGCCGATCACGCCCTGGTGCCACTGACGGTGGGCCAGGACCAGGGTGCGTTTTTCCCGGATCGTGTTGACGCGGTCGGTGACGATGCGGTGAATCTCGTCGGAGATTTCCTCTTCGATCACCTGTCGCTTGGTGTTGAGCCGGTTGAGCCGCTCGGCGATGCGCCGGGCCGTGTCCGGCGTTTCCACCAGCAGCAGGTCCAGGGCCGCCGTGGCGTGGTCGATCCGCCCCGGCGCGTTGAGCCGGGGCGCGATCCTGAAGGCCACGTCCTCCGCGGAAAGGGCCGCTTTTTTGATTTTCGCGCCGGCGATCAGGGCCTCGATACCCGGCCGGGGGGATGTGCGCAGGATTTCCAGGCCGGTTTTGACCAGAATCCGGTTTTCGGCCGTCAGGGGCACGATGTCGGCGATGGTGCCGATGGCCACGAGGTCGCAGCAGGCCTTGAGGTTGGGCTCTTTTCTGTTTTCCCAGAAGCCCTTTTCCCGCAGGTAAGCGCGCAGGGCGATCAGCAGGTAGAAGGCGACGCCCACGCCGGCAAGGGCGCCCAGGCCGGAAGTGCAGTCGGCCCGGGACGGGTTGATCACGGCCAGTGCCGGAGGCGATTCGGCCGGGGTCTGGTGATGGTCGGTGATAATCAGGTCAATGCCCGCCTCCCGGCAGGCGGCGGCCGCGCCGTGGCTGGTGGCCCCGCAGTCCACGGTGATCAGCAGCCGTGCCCCTTGCTTGACGGCCACTTCAGCCACGTGCCGGGGTTTGAGGCCATAACCCTCCAGGATCCGGTGGGGGATGTGATATTTCACGTCGGCGCCGGCCTGCCGGAGAAACTCCACCAGGATGGCGGTGGCGGTGATACCGTCAGCGTCATAATCCCCGAACACCAGGAGGGTTTCGTTGTTGACCAGGGCCGCGTGAATCCGGGCCACGGCCGCATCCATGTCCCTGATGGAAAAGGGCGGCGGCAGGTCGGCAACCCCGGCAGACCAGAACCGGCGGGCCTGCTCCACCGAGGTAATGCCCCGGTTGACCAGCAGGGCTGCGGTGATTTCCGTGCAGGACAGCGCCTTTGCAATCGTCTGAACCGCCCTGGGGTCCGGGGTTTTGATGTTTATTTTTCGGGGCATGGGCACCTGTCATGTTACGGATGGTGCGCCGGGCCGCCGGCGCGGATTTACGGCTGTCCATAAGTACAGGCAAGGCCCGGCCAAAGTCAAACAATTTGTC
>JBMORB010000402.1:0-6995 GCA_049320925.1 Thermodesulfobacteriota bacterium
CTTTTTGCCCAGGGTGTCCATCCATGTGCCGGCATACAATGAGCCGCCGGACATGGTCATCGAGACTCTCAACGCCCTGGCCCGCCTGGACTATCCCGATTTCGAGGTGCTGCTGATCGACAACAATACGCAGGACCCGGCCCTGTGGAAGCCGGTGGAAGCCCACTGTGCGGCCCTGGGAGAGCGGTTCCGGTTTTTCCACGTGGCGCCGCTGGCCGGATTCAAGGCCGGGGCCCTGAACTTCGCCCTGCGGCACACCTCGCCAAAGGCCGAGATCATTGCCGTGGTGGACAGCGATTACCAGGTGCGGCCCTCGTGGCTCCGGGACCTGGTTCCTCATTTTGACAGACCCGAAATCGGCATCGTGCAGGCCCCCCAGGATTACCGGGACGGCGGGGAAAACCTGTTCAAGGCCATGTGCGAGGCCGAGTACAAGGGCTTTTTCCATATCGGCATGGTCACGCGCAACGACCGCAACGCCATCATCGAGCACGGCACCATGACCATGATCCGCGCCCGCGCCCTGCGGGAGGCGGGAGGCTGGGGCGAATGGTGCATCACCGAAGACGCGGAACTGGGACTTCGGATCCTTGAGCAGGGTTACGAGACCGCCTATGTGGAAGAGAGTTACGGCAAGGGACTGATCCCCGACACGTTTATCGATTACAAGAAACAGCGGTTCCGGTGGGCCTACGGCGCCGTCCGGATACTCTGCCACCATTCAAAGACCCTGCTGGGACGGACGCACACCCGCCTGACCCGGGGACAGCGGTATCACTTTTTTGCCGGGTGGCTGCCCTGGCTGGCGGACGGGCTGAACCTTTTTTACACGGCCGGGGCCCTTGTCTGGTCGGCCGCCATCCTGATTGATCCGAAACACGTGGACCCGCCCCTGGCCATATTCGTCATTCCACCCATGGCCCTTTTCTTTTTCAAGGCAATCAAGGTGTTTCATGTTTACCGTTCCCGCATGGGCGCGTCCCGGTGGGAGGCCGTTGCAGCGGCCCTGGCCGGGCTTTCGCTTTCTCACACCATTGCCAAGGCCGTGATCCAGGGGTTCTTTTTTTCCGGCAAGCCTTTCTTCCGGACCCCCAAGTGCGAGAACCGGCCGGCCCTGGTGCGGGCCGTGCTGGCCGCATGGGAGGAAATGGCCCTGGCCGCGGCCCTGTGGTCGGCGGCCGTGTGCGTGGCCCTGACCCAGGGCCGGGAGACCCCCGGCTCCCTGCTGTGGTCGGCGGCTCTGGTGGTCCAGTCCTTTCCCTACCTGGCGGCCATTGCCATGTCGCTTCTAAACGGCATTTCCTCCAGGACCGCGGGAAGGGCCCTGCACGCCAGGGCCGTGGCCATACCGATCCGCATCTGATTCGATTCCTCATCCCCCACCCTTTTTCGGCAGGGTGAAGGCTCTAAAATCCAAATCGGTATCGCTATCGGTATCGATGACCCCATACCACTTTCTTACTCTTACTCTTGCTCGTAATCTTGCTCGATCCCGACCCCGACCCCGACCCCGATACCGATACCGATAGCGATTTCGATGACAGGGTGTCATTGCGAGCCGAAGGCGAAGCAACCTCCTTCGCATCTGGCAAGATTGCTTCGTCGCTGTCGTTCCTCGCAATGACGGAGGGGTGTCGCCTTGCTCCCCGCGATGCCCTCCTTTGACGGGTGGCACGGGCAAAGCCGCCTGCGGCTTGCCCGTGGGCTTTCAGGAACGCCCGGCCGCTCACGGGCAAGCTGTCGCTTCGCCCGTGGCATGCGGTAAACGTTTGAATATCGCACAGGGTAATATCGGCCCGTGTAGCGGAAGCCTTCAGGCTTCCATTAAAATCGCCCGTCTTCCTTTGTCGCACAGGCCGATGGCGACCTGAAGGTCGCCGCTACATTTGATGCTTTACCGGCACGTCCCGTTGGACGATCAAAGGCAGGCCATCCCGCCCGTTGCGGCGCAGCCGAGCGCACGCGGGTTTTTCGGAAAAAGCGGGCAGGCTGTTTGAGCCAGCCAACGGCTGGCGAGTTCCTGCCCGCGCCGGAAAACCCGTTTGCGCGAGGGAAGCCGAAGGCCAAGCCGCGGGGCGCGGTTCTTTTGGTACTTTTCTTGCCGTCAAGAAAAGTACAGGTCCTGTTACTACAACCCCAGGCCGGGGAAGGGGAAATTGAACTCCACCGGTCTGGCGGTTGAGTGGCGGACCATGGCCAGGGCGCCGGCAGGGCAGGCGGCCGCGCAGTTGCCGCACCCGATGCACCAGCTCTCTTCCCATACAACCGTGTCATCCTTCAGCGTGAGCGCCTCCATCTGGCATCGGTCCACGCAGGCGCCGCACCCGGTGCAGTTGTCCGGGTTCACGCGCACTATAAAGTTGGACCGGGCCACGCTTTGCAGACCCCGGTATTTTTTCATTCTTGCCAGAAAATCACAGCAGCAGGAACAGCAGTTGCACAGCACCAGGGAACGGCCCAGGTAGTTGTTGATGTTGTGCACCAGGCCGGCGGCCTCGCACTGCCTTAAAATTTCGAGGCATTCCTCTTTGGACACGCGCCGGGCAAAACCCCGTTCCACCATGAAGTCGGCCACGGCTCCGAAATAAAAGCAGGTGCGCTCCGGCACGTTTTCTATTTTACAGGGGTTGCCCGTGAGCCTGGCCTGCTGCCGGCAGTGGCAGAAGACCGCGGCAAAAGAGGTTTCGCCGTCGATCATGGCGCTGACCTGCTCAAAGGGCATCACCGTGGGATCGGTAGATATCTGTGTTTCCACGGGCAGGGTGCGCAGGGCCGCGGGCAGCACCTTGTTGGCCACATCCGGTTTTTTAAACAGCTCTTTTCCCACCTCTTCCAGGTAGTCCATCATGTCTTTAACGGCCAGGGCCATCTCTTTTTCCCGCTGGTTCTCGGCCCCGCGCATGGTCTGAAACTCCACGATGCCCGGGAAAAAGGGCGGAAGGGAGTAAAGGCTATGGCCGGTGTCGTCTCTGTGAATAAAGATCAGGCCTTCATCGGCCATGGCATCCAGGGCGGCAAACAGTTCGTCCGGATCCCGGCTTAAAGCCTGTGCCAGATCTTCCAGAGTGTGAGCGCCCATAGGAAAGGCGGCGCCGATGGCGGCCTGCTCCGGGGTAAAGGCTTTTTTAAGAAACGCCAGCACCGGTTCGCCCAGGGGCAGACGCATGAAGTTCTTGTTGAGCCGCTCGCCCAGTTTTCTATAGATGTCGTCGTTCATATAGACTCCTCTAACCGCCTATCATCGCTATCGGTATCGCTATCGGGATCGATAAAGTGCGGCATTAACCCTTCTTTGATCTTCGCGCGCTCCGTTTCCTTCGTGGTCTTCGTGTTAAAAACCGGCCGGCCGATTGGATCGGCAGGGTGCTTCAACACGAAGGTCGAGAAGACTGGAAGAACACGAAGACAGAGCACGGAAATAACGTCGGGGGTGCGATCCCGATTCCGATCCCGATAGCGATTTCGATTGAGGTGGCTGCTGTTTGTAAAACATTTGTAACACCCGGCATTGCCGTTGACACCGTGGCGCTGTTTTCATAGTTTCAGACACTTGTCGCTGCAAGCAAATACGCGATCGGCGCTGATAACGGCCCGGAACATCCGGGCGCACCCTTGGACCGGATAAGGATAGCACAATGGAAACCGCAGCAACAGCCGCAACCTCACGCCTGCCGAAAAAAAACCGCATGCTGCTGGTGGGCATGCCCGGAGCCGACTCCAGCTTTTACGAAATGAACATCGCCCAGCTGCCCCAGGGGCCGAGGGTTCACGTTCTGGAGTGGCTGTTTGAAGCGCTGGACATGTCATCCACCAACCGGCGCCGCATCCGACTGGCCCTGAAGCTGGAAAACATTTTCAACCCGTCGCGAAAGACGCCCTACATGGGCATGCGTCTGATCGAGTACAACCTGCGCGATTTTCTTGACATTTCCCTGGTGGAATACCCGAGAAGCAGCCGGTGGATCGTCAATCACTTAAAAAAGAATCCGGACATCGCCATTGTGGGCATGGGCATCGGGTGCGAAAACCGGGTGTATCAGGCCAAAAAGCTTTGTGCCGGTATTCGCAAGGCGCGGCCGGACATCAAGATCATTCTGGGCAGCTACGGGGCTTCATCCGGTAAAAAACTGGGTGTCCTCACCCCGGCCGACGGCACGGTGTTGTGGGATTCGGAGGAAGAGCGGGAAGAAAAAAAGAAAAAGGGCCTTGATTTTTACAAGGGTGAAGGGGTGCACGACATTCGCCTGTGGCTGCGCGACGTGGCCGGTATCGATGCCGGAGATCCCAACACGCCCCTGGTTTCCGAAGCCATTGCCGATTCGGGCAGCACGTCTTCGACCGGCTGGAAGCAGTGGGTCAAGGGCCGGCTGGGGTTTGTGACCATGCCCAAGGACTCCCACAAGCTGGTCAGCGCCATCGGATGTTCCAACAAGTGCGGGTTCTGCAACACCAGCAAGATGTTCAACCGGGAAAAGACCTATCTGTACAAGGACGCGGCAAAGATATTCGTTCCCATGCAGACCGTGTACGACAGAAACGCGGAACGTTCCGACTATCCGCCGGAGGCCACCTTCTTCTTGATGGATGAAAACTTCATGAAAGATGAAAAGGTCATGTCCGCCTGCGGCATGATCAACTTCCTGGACACGGCCAAAGAGCTTTGCGGCTATATCGAGCAGTCTGACAAGAACATTCACTTCGGCACTTTTTCCGATACCCGGAGTCTGGTCAACGTGCGGCAGAAGGACGGGGATTTCAAATCCCTGGTGCGCGGGGGCCTGACATCGATCTGGATCGGCATTGAGTCGCACGGCGACGTGTTTGACAAACGCGGCGGCGCCTCTCCTGAAACGGTAAAAAGCATTGTGGACGAACTTCAGAGCCTGGGGGTGGTGGTGATCGGCTCGTTTATTCCGGGCCTGCCTTACCACACCGAAGGCCCCACGCGGGTGTTTGACGATGAAACGCGCGTCAAAGACGAGATCAGAAGATCAGGTGACCTGACGCCAGAAGAGGTCGAGTCCGTGTTCGCGGAGTTGAAAAGGGGACGTGAAAGAAGCGGCCGGTATGACCGGCTCAACATCTGGGAGGACTTTGAGTGGTGGAAGAGCCTGCGCACCGGGGCCCGGCAGGTGATGTCCCACAGCATCACCGGCATCGTGGGTCTGCACAAGCACATGTTCCGGTTTTCGGATTATCAGTTCGGTCACAAGTTTATTCCCGGTTACAATGAATCCCATATTGACGGCCGTCGCCTGGAAGAGATCGATGAACAGATGCGGGAGGGGTTTTACCGGGAGAACGGGCCGGTGGCCCTGTCGTCCCTGCTGGTGATGTGGCAGGGGTTCATGAACCTCAAGGACTCGGAAAACGATGCCGAGGTCCGGGCCGCCACCTTTAATTACTGGATGGTGCGGCGCAATATCCAGCGGGTGATGCTGGCCTCGTTCGTGTTCAATGACCGGATTTTTACAAAATGTTCGGACGCGTTTTTAAGCCGCCTGGCAACCATGTTCGATCAGGTGGGCCGGCACACGCCGCCGGACACGGCCATTCACCGCAAGTACCAGGCGGTGTTTGAAATGTACGACCGAATGAACAGCCCCCGGTCAAAAGCCGTGGCGCAAAAGATGGCCGATGCGTTTGTCCGGCGTCATGGAAAAGGGGCGCAGGCTGCGGCGGTGACAGGCGGCGTGAAAGAACCTGCGGCGGCTGGAGTTGCCGCCTGACATTCCCAAAAGAGTTAATCCCATATTCTAAAACAAAATGGCCCCATGCTGACCGGGATATAACGTCATTGGGAGGAGCGAAGCGACAGAGCAATCTCATGGCATACGCATTTGCGCTCAAGATTGCTTCGCCTTTGGCTTGCAATGAAGTTTTAAAGAAAAGGTTTTTTCGGCCTGGGCCGATGTTTTGTGTCCTTTGATTTTTTCCGGCCGGAGAACCGTCTATCGAACCGGTTCGTAGGGTAACTTGGCCGGTGGCGGCTCGAACAGCTTCATGAATTTTGCAAAGGCGATCAGCCCGCCTTTTTCATAGTCAAACATGGGCAGGGTCAAAAGCGGGCTTCGGACCTGGGCCAGCATCTCCTTCCACTTCTGGGCATCCGCCAGGACAACGATGTCGGCATCGTCTTTTTCCACGGTATTAATGGGGCGCTCGTTGATCTCTGCCACGCCAAGGCGCACGTGTATTTCAAACGCCTGACCGGCGTCGGCAAACTTAAGAACCGCACGTATGTTTTTATCGCCGCCTGCCTTTGCGTCAAGAGAAACGCCCAGGGCTTCAAAAAAATTGGCCAACGGCAGGCGGGCGATCATTTCCGGGTCGGCCTTGACCGGCGAGAAGGCGATGAACCCGTCCTGGATTTCAATAGCCTCGGTCAGGTAATAGTGGCGGGCATTGGGATTCTGCGCCTTTTCTCCCAGGGCCATGAGGGCAGATACGCGCAGCCCTTTGTAATCCGTGTTGTCCGGTGACAGTCGCAGCAGATGGCCGGACAATTCCAGGGCCGCCTGGTATTCGTGGTTCTCAAGCCGGGTGCGGGCATGCTGCCACAGTTCTGCCTCACCGCCGGCCAGGTCGGCCATGAGCCGGGCCCGGGCTTCCGGGAAAAGCGGCTCCAGGTTGGCCGAGTCTCCGTCAAACCATCCCATGTTGCCGGCAAAAACCGCCCGCACCGACCAGGCCACGGTGCCGTAAAAGGGTTGCAGATAGGGCTTATCCGCCAGGTGGGGCGGCAGTTTTACGTATTCCACCATCTGGTCCGGGGTCAGTCCCATGTTGATGCACCGGATGGACTGGTCGTGGATAAACTGAATGGCGTCCCGGTAGTCGGTGAGGATTTCGTAAATCCGGTCCGGGCTGTGAAGGGGCCGGGTGTGGCACGGCACCAGATGATCGGGCCGCAGGTTCCGGATAATGTCGACGCTGCGGTACCACTGCTTCAGGCTGCGGAACAGGGTGCCCCGGATGGTGTAGAGGTTGGGGAA